>NZ_JBEYXK010000061.1:0-42976 GCF_040645035.1 Streptomyces sp. NPDC046876
GGGGGCGGAAGTCGGTCGCGGCGACGCGCGCCTTGCGGCCGACCCGGGCGTACTGGCGCCGGACCTGCGCCATGAGGCGGCGGCTGCGCAGGGCCATTTCGAGCTCGAAGCGCGTGCGGGGGTCGCGCAGGCCGGGGCCGAAGAGCTTCTCGAGCTGCCGCATGCGGTAGCGCACGGTCTGCGGGTGCACGCTGAGCGCCTTGGCGGCCTCGGGGGCGCCGCCGCCCTCCAGCCAGGCCAGCAGGGTCACCTCGAGCCGCTCGCTCTGGCGCGGCGTCAGGTTTGCCAGGGGTCGCAGCCAGCGGGCGGCCAGTGCGTGGGCGAGGGGCTCGTCCTGGAGCAGGAGGAGGGTGGAGAGGTGGTCGTCGACGAAGAGGGGGCGCCCGTCGAGGCCCGGGCGGTTCGGGGTCAGGGCCAGCAGCCGCAGGGCCCAGCGCAGGGAGTGGGCGGTCTCGCCGGGGGCGACGGGGTGGCCCACGGCGGCGAACCGGCCGCGCAGCAGGGCCTCCAGTGAAGTACGGGTGTCCGGGGTGTCCGGGCTCGGGACCAGCAGGCAGGGCTGACCGCCGACCATGCCGGCGAGTCCGTCGTCCAGGACGGCCGCGAGCTGCTGGGTCTCGCCGGGGGTGGCCAGGGCGATGGCGCGCACCTCGGCGGGCAGCGGCCAGCCGGCCGCCCGGGCCAGCTCCGAGAGGGCGATTTCAGCCATGGGCATGTCACATGTCAGGGCGGAGAAGAGCTCCCGCCGGGCCCGCTCGGACGCGCTGCCCGGCCCGTCGGACGGGACCACCGTCAGCGGCGGCGCGGCGCGCCTGCGGTGCGAGGCCTGGCGGGGTATGGGTATGGGGATCCGGCCGGAGCGCGCCACCAGGGCGCTCAACTCCTCGGCCGCGAGCGCGTCGTCGTCCGCGTCCGGATCTCCTTCCCCTCCTTCCCCGTGCCCGTCGTCGCGCTCGTCGCCGCGCCCGTCCTCGTCGGCGTCCGCGGCGAGGTCGATCCCGAGGCCGAGGGCGCCACCCTGCTCGGGGCCGTCGTCCTCGGCGTCGTCGTCACGGCTGCCGGCCCGCCGGTCCTGAAGGCGCGGTGCCGGCTCCCGGTATCCGAGTGCCGTCAGCAGGGCTGCCTCGACCCGCTGTCTGACGACCTCGTCGTCGAGCTCATCGGCCAGGGCGGCGAAGCCGGGGATCCCGTCCCTCAGCTCCTCCACCATCCCTGCGGCCAGCGCGGGCAGTTCCCTGCGCACGACCCGGGTCCATTCGCCGCGGGGGCGGGCCCAGATACGGTTCAGCAGTTCGCACATTGTTACCTCGTTCATGCCGGGGTACGGCCTGCCCCGTGAGGGGAACAGGCCTGTCGAGCCGCCCCCCTTTTTCCCTTTGGCGCCAGTGCCGACGGGGGAGTTGGGCACCTCGTACACCCTCCAGGAGAGTGTCGACCACTTGCGGTCCCGCGGCTTTGCCTCGATTTTGCCGACGGGGAGGTGTGGCGGCGGACAAGGCGTCACCCCCGGTCGCCACCGCACCGTTGGAAGGGAATCTTCCGCGGACGTTCGGTGTGACGATGCCATGCACACGAGAACTTGTCACGATTCGATAAATCCTGTGGAGGCGTTGCGAAGCTCCACGATGCTTCTGCACTCCGGCCCCCGCTCCCGGTCGGCGAGGCACCCATCTCCCGCCCGCCGCGGAGCAGTTCCGTCGACACCCCGGGCGCCGAGAGCGCGGTGGAGTGCCTCGGGCCCGGGCGTATGGGAGAACCCGATGCCCCTGTCCCAGACCCGTGCTTCCCGCTCTCACCGGGCCCGCCGCACCAGACGCCACGCCGGCGTGGCCGCGGCCGCGGCTGCCGGCCGGCGGGCCGTGCGCAGGCCGCCGCTGCTGTCCCCCGCCGGGGGCCTGCACCCGGCGGCCCTGGTTGTCGCCGCCCTCGCCGCCCTGCTCGCCCTCGGGGTCGCGGCCCGGGTGGGCGCCCTGACCCACCTGTGGGACTTCCTCGACTTCGGCGCGGGCGTCCTCTCGCTCGTCTCCCTCACCTCCGCGGTCCTGTGGGGCCTCGCGGCCACCGACCGGGTCCTGCTCACCTCCGGCCACCGGCTCGTCGCCCAGGGCGTGCACCGGGGGCTCGCGGTCGCCGGGCTCGGCTTCCTCGCCCTGCACATCTGGATCAAGATCGCCGAGTCGCACACCGACGTCCTCTCCGTCCTCATCCCCTTCACCGACCGCAACCAGCCCGTACTGATCGGCCTCGGCAGCCTGGCCGGCTACTTCTTCGTCTCCGTCGCGGTGTCGGGCGCGGTCCGCAGCGCGTTCGCCACCAAGGGGCGCTCCCTGTGGTGGCGCGCCCTGCACGTGGGCGCGTACCCGGCCTGGGGGGCGTCCCTGGTGCACGGCCTCAAGTCCGGCCGTTCGGCCAGCGGTTGGGTGACCGTCGCGTACGCCCTGTGCCTGGCCGGGGTCGCGGCCGTCCTCGTCGTCCGCCTGCGGGCCAGGCTGCGCGCCGAGGCCGCCCTCCCCGCCGCGCAGCAGCCGTCCCCGCCGCGGGCGGCCGGGCAGGCCGCGCGGCCGCGGTCGGGGGGCCGGTTCGTCCGGCGGCCCGCGGAGTGGGCCGCCGAGCGGCTGACCGCCCGGCTGGCCCGGCAGACCGGAGCGGCCACCGCGTCCGCCGGCACCGGAAGGCGCCAGGCCGGCCCGCCCGCCGGCCCGGTCGGCGACCCGGTCGGCGCGTCCGCCGCCGCCGGCCGCGCGACCGCGGCGAGCGCGCGGGCGGCGGCTCCGCCGCGGCCGGTGCTGACGCCCGTGCCCGAGCGCCCGCCGTACGGCGCCGGATCCGCCTTCGTCACCAGCCGGCTCGACATGTCCACCGAACGGCCCGGCAGCCGGCCGCTGGGCGGGGCGCGGGGGCGGCAGTGACCGGTGTGACCAACCCGGCCCTCGGCTGCGTGGGCCAGCCCCGGGTGCTGGCCGGGCTCGACGTCCTCCCGCGCCTGGACCGGGTCGACCATCTGACCGTGCACGGGGAGGTGCCCCCGTACCGGCCGGACGACCTGGTCGCCCTCGCCGAGGGCATCGACCTGCGCGGCCGGGGCGGAGCGGGCTTCCCCTTCGCCCGCAAGCTCAAGGCCGTCATGCGGTCCGCCCGCGCGCGCGACGGGCGGACCGCCGTCGTGGTCAACGGCAGCGAGGGCGAGCCCAGTTGCCTGAAGGACACCGCGGTCCTGCTGCACGCCCCGCACCTCGTCCTCGACGGGGCCCTGCTGGCCGCCTCCGCGGTCGGCGCCGAGCAGGTCGTCCTCGGCGTGACCCGGGACGACGTGGAGCAGTCCGTACGCGCCGCCATCGCCGAACGCGGCGCGGACGCCGACCGGGTCCGCGTCGCCCTGCTCCCCGAGCGGTTCGTCACCGGCGAGGGCACCTCCCTCATCAACGGCATCGAGGGCGGGCCCGCGCTCCCCTCCGGCCAGAAGGTGCGCACCAGCGACCGGGGGCTCGGCGGCGTGCCGACCCTGCTGTCCAACACCGAGACCTACGCCCAGCTCGCCATCGCGGCCCGCATGGGCACGGCCGGCTACTGCACGGCCGGCCTCGCGACCGAGCCGGGCACCGTCCTGCTCACGGTCGGCGGCTCGACCGTCGTGGAGGTGCCGACCGGGACCTCACTGGAGTACGTCCTGGAGCTGTGCGGATCCGGCCCCGGCCAGGGCGTCCTCGTGGGCGGCTACCACGGCCGCTGGCTCACCGCGGCCGCGGCGCGCACGGTGACCCTCTCCCGGCAGTCCCTGGCCACCGTCAACGCGGTCCTCGGCGCCGGAGCGGTGCTCCCCCTGCCGGAGGACACCTGCCCGGCCGGCGAAGTGGCCCGGGTGGCCCGCTGGATGGCGGACGAATCCGCCGGCCAGTGCGGCCCCTGCGTCAGGGGGCTGCCCTCGCTGGCCTCCGCCGTGGAGGACCTGGTCGGCGGGGGAGGGCGGGCCGCCTGGGAAGCCGTCGACGCACGCATGCGTGCGGTGCGCGGCCGCGGCGCGTGCAGCCATCCCGACGGCACGTCGTCGTTCGTCGCCTCCGCGCTCGCCGTCTTCCCCGACGAGCTGCGCGACCACGCCCTCGGCAGCGGCTGCGGACGCCGCGTGCTCGGGGCGCTGCCGCTGCCCGAGGACGAGAACCCCGAACGGCTCGTCGTGGACTGGACGCTGTGCAAGGGCCACGGGCTGTGCGTGGACCTGCTCCCGGACGTCGTCCGGCTCGACGCCGACGGCTACCCCGCCCAGGCCGTCATGCCCGTACCCGGACGGCTGCGTCCCAAGGCGCTGCGCGCGATCCGCCGCTGTCCGGCACTCGCGCTGCGCATCCAGGAATGAGCCCGCGGTAATCGCCGGCCGACGACCGGAGTTCAAGGGTTAGCGTCATTTGATAAATCCGCCTCCCTTTCAATTCCGTGACCCCCGCAGGGTTTATGAATAAACCTGCAAGCGAAAACCCCCGGGATCAGCCCGAAGGAGTGACCGTGAACAAGATGCGCCGCGTGACAACTGCCGGATCGGTGGCCGCCGTTCTGCTGCTGGCGGCCGGCTGCAGCGGCGGTGACGACGCCGCCTCCCGCAACGGGAACGCCGTACAGCCGGCGGGCGCCGGAAAGGCCCTCTCGGACGCATACGGGTCGGGTTCGGGATCGGGTTACGGGGCCGGCGGCTACGGGGGCAACCCCGGCGACCTCAGCGGCACCGGCGCCGGCTCCGGCTCGGGCGCCGACCCCTCGGCGGGCTCCGGCAAGGCCGCGGCCGCGGGCCGGCTGGCCGTGCGGGAGATAGCGGGCGTGGGCAGCGTCGTCACCGACAGCGGCGGATCCACCCTCTACCGCTTCGACAAGGACACCGCCCAGCCCCCCAAGTCGAGTTGCGAGGGCGACTGCGCCACCGCCTGGCCGCCGGTGCCCGCCGACGACGCGTCGGCCTCCGCCGGCATCGAGGCGGGCCTCCTCGGCGCGGTCACCCGCTCCGACGGCAGCAAGCAGCTGACGCTGGGCGGCTGGCCCGTGTACCGGTACGCCAAGGACCTCACGGCGGGGGAGGCGAAGGGCGAAGGCGTGGGCGGCACCTGGCACGCCCTCGCCCCGGACGGCAAGAAGGCCGTCGACCAGAAACAGAAGGGGGGCGGCCACGCCGGAATGGGAACGGGAATGGGAATGGGCGGCCAGGACATGAAGGCCGGCGCCGAGCTGTCCGTGGCGTCCGACGAGAAACTCGGAAAAATCCTCGTCGACGGCCAGTGGCGCACCCTCTACCGCTTCGACAAGGACAGCGCATGGCCCATGAAATTGGGCTGCCTCGGCGCCTGCCTGGACACCTGGAAGCCCGCGGCCGCGATCGACAAGACGAAGGTGACGGGAATCAAGCCGGAACTGATCGGCTCGGTGAAGCGGCCCGACGGCAGCGAGCAGCTGACGATCGACTGCTGGCCCGTCTACACCTTCACCGGCGACACCGAGCCCGGCCAGACCAACGGCCACAACAAGCAGGGCCTGTGGTTCGCCGTCACCGACACCGGCAAGAAGGTCCCCCCGACGGCGGGCTGACCCCGGCAGCCGCGCCCCTCGCCATCCGACCCACTTCACCCCTGTGAGGCAGCCGTGCCCGTGCTCCCCACCTCCCGCCACCTCGCCGCCGGTGCCGTACTGCCCGTGCTGCTCCTGGCCGGCGGCTGCGCCGGCCACGGCGCGGCCGCCCCGCACGGCCCCGCCCCGGCTGCGTCCCCGGCCGGGGCGGCGGCCCGCCCCGCCCCGCTCGAGGAGATCGCCGCAGCCCTCGGCTGCACCCCCGAGGTCACCGTCGACGCGGACGAGGTGCGGGAGGGGGCGTGCGGGACGGGCCCGGAGTCGTACCGCATGGCCACCTTCACCACCGAGGCCGGTCGCGCGGCCTGGCTGACGGAGGCCCGGATGTACGGCGGCACCTACCTCGTGGGCCCCACCTGGGTGATCACGGCCGCCACCGCCGAAGCCCTGGCCCCGGCCCACACCCGCCTCGGCGGCACCCTCGAATCCGGCACCGACCACGGCTCCCCGGGCCACACCGGCCACAGCGACCAGACCCCCGCAGCCCAGGACCCCTCCGCGCACCCCGCCCACTGACGCCCGCTTCCCCGGCTGGCCGGAGGAGGTCGCCACCTCCTCGGGCCGGTCGCGCACGGCACACCCGCCACGGCGGTGACGCCGACCTCCGTCGTCGTCCTCGACCACGAGCGGCTCGGCGACCCGGCGGGCCGGACCGGCCGCCGGGCCCGCGACGCCCTGCGCGAACTGCTGCAGCCGTGGGACGCCTGAGGTGTTGCCCCGCCGGTGGTGCGGCCTCAGCCCGGGACGGCCCGGGCCCAGTTCCGGTTGACGGTCTCCCTCGCCTTTTCCAGCTGTGCCTCCGTCGGGAACGTCGGTGTGCCCTCGACCGTGGGCAGGTTCTCCGCGGCCGCCCGGTCGAGGGTGCCGTCCTTCGCCATGGCGTCCATGAGCACGGGGCGTGCGTAGGCACCGAGCCGGATGTTCTGGCCCTCCGGGCTGAAGACGTACTCCTGCCACAGGCGTGCCGCCGCGGGGTGGGGGGCGTTCTTGTTCACCCCGTTGGCGTAGTACTGGGCGAAGCTGCCGTCGAAGGGGATGGCCGTGCGCCAGTCGACGTCCGCGCCCTTCTTGCGGAATTCGTCGGCGTACCCGAGGTTGAGGAAGTCCCAGTCGATGCTGATCGGGGTCCGGCCTTCCTCGATCGTGGAGGGGGTGGATTCGACCGGGATGAAGTTGCCGTTCTTGCGGAGCTCGGCGAAGAAGTCGATGCCGGGCTGGATGTCGTCGAAGGATCCCCCGTTCGCCAGGGCCGCCGCGTACACGCCGGCGAAGGCGGAGCCGGACTTGGTCGGGTCGCCGTTGAGCGCGACCTTGCCCTTGTACTCGGGCTTGCGCAGATCGGCGAAGGTCGCGGGGCAGGTGGTGACGCGCTTGGCGTCACAGCCGATCGAGACGTAGCCGCCGTAGTTGTTGTACCAGCGGGCCCGCGCGTCTTTCTGGTCCTCGGGAATCGAGTCGTACGCCGCGACCTCGTACGGAGCGAGCAGGCCCTGCCGGGCCGCGGCCCGGGCGAACGAGTCCCCCACGTCGATCACGTCGGGGGCGCTGCCTGCGCCCCTGTGCTCCTTCAGGGCGTCGATCTCGTCCTGGCTGGTGCCTTCCGGGGTCTCCACCGTGACCTTGATCCCGTACTTCTTCTCGAAGCCGTCGATCAGTGCGCCGTAATTGGCCCAGTCGCGCGGGAGCGCGATCGTGTTCAGCGATCCTTCCTTCTTCGCCGCTGCGGTCAGGGCTGCCATACCGCCGGCGTCCGCGGCGGAGGTGGCCACCGCCGGTGCTCTGGGCGCGGCGGTCGGCCTGCTCCCGCAGGCGCCGAGGGGGGCCGCCGCGAGGGCCAGGCAGAGGGCCACGACAGCTGTCCGCAGGCGAGGTGCAGGCACGAAGGCTCCATGGCGGGCGGTCGTGTACCGGTCGAGACCAGCGTACGTACGTTCAGCGGCCTCGGCAGGCGTACCGGCCGGTGGCGTACGCAGCCCTGCCCGCAGGTGCAGCAGCTGCCGCAGCGCCGCCGGCGCGTTCTCGGAGTCTCAGAGCGGCTCGTCGTCCCACCCGGCCAAGAGTGCCTCGCCCGGAACCGCCACGGGCGGTGCGGCGCCGTCGTGGAGCGCCTGCTCACTCCAGATGATCTTCCCGCGAGGGGGGTACCGGGTGCCCCAGCGCTGGGCGAACTGCGCGACGAGGAACAGGCCGCGGCCGCCCTCGTCGGTGACCGCCGCCCGGCGCAGGTGCGGGGAGGTGCTGGACCCGTCGGCGACCTCGCAGATCAGGCTGCGGTCGTACAGCAGCCTCACCCGGATGGGCTCGGTCCCGTAGCGGATGGCGTTGGTGATCAGCTCGCTGAGGATGAGCTCCGAGGTGAACGCGATGTCCTCCAGGCCCCAGTCCGCCAGCTTGCGGGCGCAGGCGTTGCGCACGCGCGACACCGCCGCGGGGTCGGGGGGCACGTCCCACTCGGCGATCCGCGCGCGGTCCAGCCGGCGGGTGCGGGCCACCAGCAGCGCGACGTCGTCGCTGGGCCTGGCGGGCAGCAGGGCGTCGATCACCGCGGCGCAGGTTTCCTCGGGGCTGCGGGCGGGCCCGGTCAGGGCGGCGCGCAGCGCTGCCAGACCCGCGTCCGGATCGCGGTCGCGGCCCTCGATCAGCCCGTCGGTGAAGAGCGCCAGCAGGGAGCCCTCGGGCAGGCTCAGCTCCGCGGTCTCCATCGGCAGGCCGGCGCCCAGACCCAGTGGCGGGGAGACCGGCACGGCGGGGAAGGACACGATGCCGTCGGGGTCGACCAGAGCAGGGCCCGGATGACCGGCCGTGGCGGCCGTCACCTGCCCGGAGACGGGGTCGTAGATCGCGCACAGGCAGGTGGCTCCGGTGACCCCCTGCCACGCCTGCTCGTCGGCGTCGATGTGGGCGACCAGCTCGTCCAGGTGGCTCAGCAGCTCGTCCGGAGGCAGGTCGAGGGTGGAGAAGTTGTACACGGCGGTCCGCAGGCGGCCCATGGTGGCGGCGGCGTGCAGACCGTGGCCCACGACGTCGCCGACCACCAGCGCCACCCGGGCGCCGGGCAGCGGGATGACGTCGAACCAGTCACCGCCCACACCGGCCTGGGCGGGCAGATAGCGGTGCGCGACCTCGACGGCGGACTGCTCCGGTACGCCCTGGGGCAGCAGGCTGCGCTGCAGGGCGTCGGCCACGGTGTGCTCGCGGGTGTAGCGGCGGGCATTGTCGACGGCCACCGCCGCCCGAGCGGTCAGCTCCTCGGCGAAGGACGCGTCCTCCTGGTCGAACGGCGGGGAGTCCTGCACGCGCCAGTAGCCGGCCATCCCCAGCACGACCCCCCGGGCCCGCAGGGGCACGGCGATCATGGAGTGGATGCCCCGGTCCAGGATCCGCAGGGCGTTGGCCGGGTCCTGGCTCCGCCAGCCTTGGGTGGCGCGCAGGTCCGCCTCCAGGACCGCATGGCCGCCGACCAGGCCGGCGGCCATGGGGCTGGCGGGAACGAACCGGATGAGTTTGCCGACGGGGTAGAGCGGGTGGTCGCCCTGAAGGCCGACGGCGGCGGCGCGGCGCATCTCGGTGTTCATTTCGGGCGGCTCCTCGCCGCGCAGCACCGGGTCCAGCAGGTCGACCGTGACGACGTCGGCGAACCGCGGGACCGCCACCTCCGCCAGTTCCTCCGCAGTACGCGCCACGTCCAGCGTCGTACCCACCCGCACCCCCGCGTCGTAGAGCAACTGCAGCCGCTCGCGGGCCACCTCGGCCCTGCCGGACAGCGCCCGCAGCTCGGTGGTGTCCCGCAGGGTGACGACGGTCCCGTCCGGTCCGTAAGGGGCGGTGGGCCGGATGTTCACCGCCAGGAGCCGGTCGGCTGCCATGTGCACCTCGTCGGTCGCCGAACGGCCCGATGCGATCCGCGCGGCGATCCCCTCCTCGAGACCGAGGTCCGTGACGGGGAGCCCCTCCGCGGACGCCGGCAGGTCCAGCAGCCGACGCGCTTCGTCATTGGCCAGCAGCAGCCGTCCGCCGTCGCCGACGATCAGCACACCCTCCCGCACCGCGTGCAGGACCGCGTCGTGATGCTCGTACATCCTCGTCATCTCGGCCGGCCCCAGACCGTGCGTCCGACGCAGCAGCCGACGGCTCACCAGAGCGGTACCGCCTGCGGACAGGGCGAGCACCGCGGCCGCGGTCCCGAGGACGACCGGCAGCTGCCTGTTCACCATGCCCTGGACGTTCTGGACCGTGACCGGGGAGGAGACGACGGCGATGACGCGGCCGCCGGCGTCCTTGACGGGCACCACCGAGACCACGGCCTCCCCCAGGGACCCCTTGAACTCCTCGGTGAAGGACTTGCCGGCCGCCGCCTTCGAGAAGGGCCCGACGACGTGCTTCCCGATCTGCCGCTTGTCGCTGTGGGTGACGGTGACCCCGTCGAGCGTGTACACGTTGATGCCGTCGACCCCGGCGATCTTCCGGGCCGCCTCGGCGCTCGGCTGGAGCAGAGCGCTGGGATGGGGGCTGCGCAGGGCGGCGACGATGCCCGGAGACTCCGCGAACGTTCCGGCAGCGGCGAGCGTACGGTGCCGGGCGTCCAGCATGGCGGCGCTGCGGCCCTGCACCACGAGCACCACGACCGCCGCGGCCACGAGGAGGACCACGACGGCCAGCTGCAGGAGGAAGACCTCGCCGGCCACGCTGCGCACGCTCAGCAGGGAGGACAGACGCTGCGGCCGCCGCGCCCCTCCCCCGGGGGGCCGGGCCTGCTCCCGACGCTCCCCGCGGTGTCCCGAGCCGCGGGGCCCATGGGGAGCGGACGAACCCATGGCCGAATCGAGCAGCCGGCGCCGGAGGAGTCCGAGGTAGTTGCTCACCCGTCCATTTTCTGACTTCCCCGGGCCGTCGGCAGCGGACAGCCACTCACCGGCCCCACCTCACGACCACGGCGCCCACCGTGTCGCAGGCCGGCAGCCTTCCCGGAGAGCGTCAGGGCACCGCTCCCCGGGTCCGTCTCGGCCCGCTCGACCGCGAAGCCGCCGATGAGGACCGCCGACCACTGATCGCCTACGGCCATCGATCAAGACCTCGGATCTACTCGCCCAAGGGCTGTCCCGTCAACGATCTCCGAGTCGCCGCGGGAGCCGGCCGCCGATGACCAGAGCCGTTTCTCGTTGGACGACGGCCGCCGACTGCCTCTGTCTTGGCAGACCTTTGGCCCCGACGGAGAGGGTCCTGGTCGGCTGCGGCCGTGGCCCAGGCAGGCGGCGGGCCCGTGGTTGCGGCGTCAGAGACCGTGCTCGTCGAGAGTGGCAATCAACTTCCGCTTGCGCTTCTGGTCGGTGCGCAGGGCGGCCAGGTAGGTGGCGAACTCGGCTTCGGAACCCAGAGCGCGATGACAGGCGCGGGCACTGAGCAGCAGCTCCGCGAGGCGTTCGTACGTGGTGGCGCCGGTCTGCTTGCGCAGCGGCTCGATCCAGCGGAGGTAGACGGACAGGGCGTCGGCCGGTTGCGGATCGCGGATCCGGTCGGCCAGGGCGAGCCACTGCCGTTGGTCGGCGTAGCCGTCGGTGGCCGCCTGCCAGGCAGCCTGGAGGTCGTTGTCGTCCATGAGTGCGTCGACCCACGCGGAGGCGTTGTACCCGCGGCCATTCTCGGGTTGGGCGACAGCCCGCAGTACCTGCAGCGCGTCCGCGCGTTCGGAGCCCTCCCAGGTTCCGGCAGCGCGGGCCGCCGTACGCAGATGCCGGTAGGCGGCCAGCGATGGACGGGCGCGGAGCAGGTTCCGGCGGACCGCGACCACGTCGGCCAGGCGGTCGGCCCGTTCATAGCGCTCGCAGAGGAAGGCGACCAGATCGTCGTCGGGCCCCCATTCCGAGACGGTCTCCTGAAGGCCGCGTTCCGCCCACTCCAGGGCCTCGCCCGTACGGCCCGCCGCTTCGAGCTCCCTGGCGATCACCAGGTGTGTGTGGCCGTTCGCGGCGAGGTCCGCCGCGTGGACCTCCACCAGCGCGTCCACGCTTTCGCCGTCGGCTTTCAGGAGCCGCTCCATGAGGTGCTTCTCCGCCCAGCCCTTCGGGTTGGCCCGCCAGGCGGCCACCACCAGGGTGCGGGCCTGGGCCAGGCCGGCGTCACCGAGCACCTCCCGATAGTCGAAGAGATCGATGTCGGCAGCGTCGTTCACCTCGTCCAGCAGGCACCGCACAAGCCATTCGGCGGTCTCCACCGGGTCGGGTCGGGCAGCGCGGCAAGCCTCCAGATGAGCTTCGGCCAGCCCCCTGGCGACCTCCCCGATGAGGCCGTCCGAGTCGTCGATCTCGCCGTACGTGCGGCCCAGAGCCTGGAGAGCCTCGCGGGCTACCTCCATCGCGTCCGCGGACCGGCCGCTCACCGTCAGTGCTCGGAGTGCGGTGACGGCCTCTGCCGCCTGCTGGCCGTAAGCGTGGGCGTCGGCGTACTCGACGTACCCGTAGCGGGCGAATGCGCGGGTGTCGAGAAGGCTCAGAATGCGCTCCCGGACGATGCCGGTGTCCTCGCCGGCGGTGGCCGCACGCAACTCCAGGCGGCGCTGCAGGTCACGGTCGCCGACGAGTTGCTCCCGTACCAGGGCAAGGAGCTCCTCCCGAGTGCGGGACTCCAGCCAGGCGTTGAGCAACCGGGTCCGCGAGGCGGCGGCCGACCGCAGTTGCGGTACGGACCCGGCCTGCCTCAGGACGGTCAGGCCGACCGCCACGCAGTGCTTGCAGAAGTTGCCGTCCTGGCCGTACGGGCAGTCGCACCAGCCGGTGAGCCCGCTGTCCTCGTCCTCGGTCAGCTGCACCTCGTAGGCGTCGGTTCCGTCGACGGTGGCGGAGATCGCTTCGTCTCCGATCTCCAGCCGTGAGACTGCCGACAGATAGCCGAGCCCCCGCTCGAAGGAGCGTGCCCCTGCCAGTTGGTGCAGGTCTTTCTCGGTGAAACCCAGAGCATGTGTCACGGCATTCATTCAATCGGACGGGAAACCCTCATCACCGTGCTTTGCGCAGAGTTCAGGCCCTCGGACAGGCCGGGTCACGGTGAAGCCTGCGCCCCACTCCAGGGCGGCGCGGTACGGTTCACACGCGTCATGCCCTCATCTCGGGTATCCGCCCGGTTGCGCCGCAAAGGCGTGCGACGCGTCGGCCACGCGTACGTGGCCGACCACCCGTAGCCCCAGGGCCGGCCGGCGGTGGTCGCCCTGCTGCCCCCGCCCAAGGCGTCGTCGTCATTCGTAGGCGGCGGCTGCCTCCTTCAGTGCGCGGGTGACGACCGCTGGGTCGTACGGCGCCTGCGTGCCGGGGCTATAGGTCACCGAGCGCAGGCGGCCGGTGTAGCGGAAGCTGCGGTGGCGTTCGTAGACCGGCCAGAAGACCGGGGACTTGCGGTCCACGTCCACGCTGATGCCCTGCAGAGGCGCCATGCCGATGAGCTGGTGCACGCTGTTCGAGCGCCCGGTCTCCACACCGTCGATCAGGATGCGGAACTCCGAGCGCAGATCCGCCACTGCAGTGGCCGAGAGTGCGACCGTCCGCCGGCCCGCCGGCAGCGGGCCGCCGTCGGTCTCGTGCAGTTCGCCGTACTCGTTGTAGGCGAACTCGGGGCGGTGGACAGGCCGCTGCCGTCGGACGTGCTGGACGAGATCGACAAGATCGTCCCCCCGGGTACCACCCTCTCGGCACGGGACGCGGGGTACGTGCCGCCGGGCCTGCACGACACGACAGCACGACGGCGGGTCGGCCGCTGACCGGCGGTCACGGCAGACGCGGGCTCCAGCGCGTGCAGGACGGTCAGACTCGTGCCGGGGCCGCGGCGGCCGGCCTCGACGCATCCCTGATCGCCCTCGCCGGCCGTCTGTTCCACCTGGACGGCCTGCGCGGGGCCGTGTCCGACCGGCCGTCGTCACTGGTGCGCAACCGGCACTTCCTGGTCTTCCCCGGCCTGCGAACGCTCATCGACGGCCGGACGAAAGGCCTTCCGCTGCCCACCCTGGCCGCCGGGGACGCCCCTTTCGGCCCGGCCGTCGGCGAGGTGGTCGCCACGCCGGAGGACGGGCCGCTGAAGCCCGGCGACACCGTCGTGCACCTGGCCGGCTGGCGCGACCACGCGCTGCTGCCCGTCGCCGAAGCCGTTCCCGCAGGCGACGCCCTGCCCACGCCGGTAGCGCCACCGCCTCGGGGACCAGGGGTCGGGTGGTCCGCAGCGCGAGCAGGGCGTCGAAGACGTGCTGCTGGACGAGCTGGTGGTCGGCGAGCGGCCCGCGGGAGCCGCTGCGCGTGGCGGCCCGCTCGCACATGAGGTCGAAGGCGCGCTGGGCCTGGCCGAGCCAGCGCAGGGAGCGCAGGGTCCGGCCGAGGGTGAGCACCTCGCCCTCTTCGCCGATCAGATGGTCGCCGGGCACGTTGACGCCGCCGAGTTCGATCTCGTATTGGCCCGCCGCCCCGAGGACGGGAAGCTCGCGGACGATCCGGAAGCCGGGGGAGTCGGTGGGGACAAGGATCAGGGAGAGGCCCTCACGGTTGCCCGGTGCACCGCCGGTACGGGCCAACACGGTCACGAGGTCGGCGCTCGCGGCCCCGGAGGTGAACCATTTGCGGCCGGTGATCCGCCAGCTGCCGTCCGCTTCGCGGTCGGCCCGGGTGCGGGTGAGGAAGGGGTCGGTTCCGGGTACGTCGGCTTCGGCCATCGCGTAGCAGATACGGATCCGGCCGGCCACCAGCGGCTCCAGGTACGTCTCCCGGACCCGGCTTTCGGCATGCCGGGCCAGCATGTGACGTCGAGCAGAGGGAGGGAGCCCAAGGCGGCCGGGCCGTGGTCGCTGGCGCCTTCGGCCTCCGCGAGCTGCGCGTACGCGGAGAACGAAAGCCCTCCGCCGCCCAGTTCCGCCGGCAGCGGCAGCGCCCACAGTCCCTCCGCCCGGGCAGGGGCCTGTAGTTCCGCACGGCCAATATGGCGGCCGGCCCGCCCGCGTCGAGGACCGGCTCCTGCGGGATCACCCGGGTACGGATGAAGTGCTCGACCCGCCCCCTCAACTCCGTCACGCCCCATCGAGTTGGGGAACAGCGCCGTTCGTCGTGCGTGAATCCGTCACCGTCTTCCTCCCGGTTCCCGGGAACTCACGGGAACGTCTGTCCGACTGCCTGTTCGTGGAACTGGTCGGGCGCGGATGCTCCCGAGTTCCCGCGTTCCGCGTTTTCCGCACGACCTGGGCGACGGCCACCGCCGCGCCGGGAGAGGACAGGCATGGCGTCACCGGCAATCTCGCAGACGGTCCGGCCACTCGACTCACTGCGCCTCGGCATCTCGGGCCCCCCGCAGATCACGAGCGTCGTCGCACAGCACCTTCGGCTGCTCGGCGCGCAGGATGAAGCCGCCGGGCAGCAGGTAGTGCCCGGTCGGATCACGCTCACCGGTGGTGGGTACGAAACCGCGCACGCGACCGTTACCTGGGGCGATCCCGGAGCCGGTCTCGTCGACGAGTCCACGGTCCAGGCTGCCACCGGCATGATGGCCGTCCACGGTCGGCGCGACGGCAGCCCGCGCGGACTCGCCGCTGACTACGCGGCGACGGCCACCGGCGTCCTGGCCGTGCAGGGGCTGCTCGCCGGACTGGTCGGCCAGTCCCGCGGCATGGCCGCCGCACACGTCACCACCGGCGCGGACCGCGCCGGGCTGCTCGCGGTGTCGCAGTATCTGGCTGCCGCCGGGGCGGACGAGGGAGAGGCCGCGGAACTCGCTCCCGGGGGACCGCCCTTCACCTCCGCCGAAGGAGTGCTCTTCGAGCTGGAGACTCTCGACCCGGGTGCCTGGGCCGCGTTCTGGCGGGCCCTGGAGGCGCCCGCCGATGCGATGCGGGCGGGCTGGCGGCCCTTCCAGTTCCGGTACGCCACCGCCTGCGCACCGTTCCCTCAGGCCCTCCACACCGTCACCCGTACGCATCCCCTCGCCCGGATCCGGCAGGCCGCAGCCCTCTCGGGAGCCGAGGTGTGCGTCCTGCACACCCTCGCCGAACGGCACGCCGAAGCCGACGGCGCGCCGCCGTGGTCCCTCCGGCCGTTCGGGGCCGACCGCCCCCACCCGTCATCCTGGGCAGCCTCGGGCAACCCGGCGCCCCCCGCCGCGGCGCTGCCGCTGGCCGGTCTGACGGTGCTGGAGGCGGGCCGTCGTATCCAGGCTCCACTCGCCGCGCACCTGCTGGGGCTGTTGGGTGCCGAGGTCATCAGGATCGAGCCGCCGGGCGGGGACCCGCTGCGCGGCATGCCCCCGGCCTGCTCCGGAATCTCGGCGCGCTGGCTCGCCCTCAACCGGGGCAAGAAGGCCGTGGAGATCGACATCAAGTCCGAGGCCGACAGGCGCAGACTGCGGGAGATGACCGGCGAGGCGGACGTCTTCCTGCACAACTGGGCGCCGGGCAAGGCCGCCGAGCTCGGCCTCGACTCCGATGACCTGGCACGGGTCAATCCCGCGCTCGTGTACGCATACACCGGCGGCTGGGCCGACCGGATCAGCGGCGCCCCCATGGGAACCGACTTCATGGTCCAGGCCCGGACCGGGGTCGGCGAGGCCGTACGCCCCGAGGGCGAGGTCCCGGCCCCGTCCCTGATGACCCTGCTCGACGTGCTCGGGGGCCTGCACGGCGCCGAAGCAGTCCTCGCCGGGCTGCTGCTGAGGGAGCGCACCGGTCGCGGTGTCCGAGTGGACTCCTCACTGCTCGGCGCGGCCGACACCCTCACCGCTCCCGCCCTGGCGCGCGTGGCCCGCGGAGAGAACCCACGCCTCCCGGCCGGCTTCCGGCACCCGCTGCCCACCGCGGACGGCTGGATCGCCCCCTCCGACGACAGTGCCCCGGCCGCGGCCGCGGCCGCGGCCACCCAGGACCTACGCGACCTGAGCACCTCCGACGCCCTTGCCCGGCTGGGCTCGCACGGCCTGACCGCCACCGCGGTCACGACCGACCTGTCCGACCTGCACCACGACCCGCGCTTCGCCGGCTCGATCAGCCGCGACGCGCACGGTGCCCCCGCCGTTTCCGACCCCTGGAGCTTCGCATGACCGCCAACAGGCTCGTACTGACCGACCTGCTGCCCGCCGAACTCCGCCGCTCGTGGGTGGTCGACGGCACCTGCCCGGACCTCGACCTCTACAGTCTCTTCCGGGCCCGCCAGATCGCGAACCTGCACCACACGGCCGTCCTCGACGCCAAGGGCAAGCTCTGCTACACCGCCCTGGACCGCAAGGTCCGATGTCTGGCCGCCGGCCTCAGAGGCCTGGGCATACGCCCGGGCGACGTGGTCGGCGTCCAACTGCCCAACAACCGCAACGCGGTGATCGCCGACCTGGCCCTGGCCGCCCTCGGCGCCGTCGCCCTCCCCTTCCCCGTCGGCCGCGGAGTCCTGGAAGCCGAGTGCCTGCTGCGCCGGGCGCAAGCCGTCGCCGTCATCGCCTCCGTCGAACACAAGGACTTCCGGCACGCCGCCGACCTCCACGCGCTGTCGCGGTCCATGCCCGCCCTGCACCACGTCGTCGCCGTGGGCCCCGGGACCGCACCGGAGGCAACCGTGGCCTGGTCCGAGCTCATGCGCTCCGACCCCCAGGCGTTCGTACCCGCCCGTCCCGACCCGGACAGCGCCGCCCGCATCCTGGTCTCCTCCGGTTCCGAGGCCGAGCCGAAGATGATCGCCTACTCGCACAACGCGCTCGCCGGCGGCCGCGGGAACTTCCTCGCCTCCCTCATCCCGGACGGCACCCCGCCCCGATGCCTGTTCCTGGTCCCGCTGGCCTCCGCCTTCGGCTCGAACGGCACCGCGGTCACCCTCGCGCGGCACGGCGGAACCCTGGTCCTGCTCGACCAGTTCACGCCCGACGCCGCCCTCGCGGCCCTGCGCGATCACGAGCCCACCCACGTCCTGGGCGTGCCGACCATGATCCGCATGATGCTCGAACGCCTCGACGCGACGGGCGAACGGCTGCCGGCGCCCACCGCCCTCGTCCTCGGCGGCGCGCCCCTCGACGAGACCACGGCGGAGGCCGCGGCCGAGGCGTTCGGCTGCCCGGTCGTCAACCTCTACGGCTCTGCCGACGGCGTCAACTGCCACACCGGGCTCGCCCACACCGTCCCGCCGACGGACGGCACAGGGGTCGTCGCCGGCCATCCCGACCCGCGGGTCGCGGAGATCCGCATCGCCGACCCCGACACCCACGCGGCGCTGCCGGACGGGGCCGTGGGGGAGATCATCTCGCGCGGACCCATGACCCCGCTGTGCTACGTCGCCGCCCCCGATCTGGACGCCCGCTATCGCACGCCTGACGGCTGGGTCCGCACCGGTGACCTCGGCTACCTGGACCCCGACGGCGTCCTGCACGTGGTCGGCCGGCTCAAGGACATCGTCATCCGCGGCGGCGCCAACATCAGCCCCGCCGAGGTCGAGCGCGAGCTCAGCTCCCACCCCCAGGTCCGCGACGTCGTCTGCGTCGGCGTGCCCGACCCGCTGATGGGTGAACGCCTGGCGGCCTGCGTGGTTCCGCGCAGCGGGCAGGCCCCGACCCTCGACGGGCTCAGCGCCCACCTGACCGGGCGCGGTCTGGAGCGGCAGAAGCACCCCGAGCGCCTCCTCGTCGTCGACGCGCTGCCCCTGACCCCGGCCGGCAAGCCCGACCGCGCCGCCCTCCGTGGACGGCTGACCGAGAGCCGGCCGTCCAGCCCGGCAGCCGGGCCCGGACTCCCCCTCGCGCAGGCCGGCTGACGGGCCAGGCGTCGACCCGACCACCCGCCCACCCCGACCAGGAGCACGTGAGGAACCGAAGGGACTTGCTCCGCGTCTCGACCGCGATCGGCGCGACCGGCGCGGTCGCGGGCCTCGCCGGAACCGGACCGGCCGCAGCGGCGACGACCACCACCACGGCCGGGCGGCCCTCCGCCGCCGGCAGCCCGCTGCGCGTCCACATCGTCATGTTCGACGGAGTCGAGGAGCTCGACTTCGCCGCCCCGTACGAGGTCTTCTCGGCCGCCCGGTTCTTCACCGGGCGGCCGGTGGAGGTCTGCTACGTGACCACGTCCCCCCCCCGGATTCGTACGCGCCTCGTACGGCCCGCGGATCGAGGTCGCGCAACCGTGGGCCCCGGACGAGGCCGACGTGATCGTCGTGCCGGGGGGCGGACATGCCCGCCGCGAGGACCCGGGCGTGTGGGCCGAGATCCGGCGCGGCACCCTCCCGCGCGCCCTCCAAGTCGCACCTCGCAAGGGGCTCACCGTCAGCGCCCTGTGCACGGGAGTCATGCTGCTGTCCGCCGCCGGGCTGACCCGGGGACGGCCCTGCACCACCCACCACAAGGCACGCCCCGACCTTGAACAGCAGGGCGGGATACTGAAGAACGCGCGGGTCGTCGACGACGGCGACCTCGTCGCCGCCGGAGGCATCACCTCCGGCCTGGAA
Source organism: Streptomyces sp. NPDC046876 (assembly GCF_040645035.1). Taxonomy (NCBI): domain Bacteria; kingdom Bacillati; phylum Actinomycetota; class Actinomycetes; order Kitasatosporales; family Streptomycetaceae; genus Streptomyces; species Streptomyces sp. NPDC046876. Next base: position 19,041 of record NZ_JBEYXK010000061.1, read on the forward strand.
CTCGCCCTGTGGCTCGTCCGCCGCGAACTCGGGGCGGACGCGGGGACGGGTGTGGAAGCCATGCTGGAGTACGAGGCCCGCGGCACGGTCTGGACCCGGTAGGACCCGGAACCGGGTGCAGGAGACCGCCGGGGCGGGAGGGCATGCACAATGCCCTCCCGCCCCTTCTGCCAGGCGGTCCGGGACGACCCGCGTGGTGTAGTCCGGTCCGGCCGGGGTGACGACGGAGGCGAGCGTGCCCTCCGGATGGGCGCTGCGCGCGGCGGCGATGAGCAGGAACTGGGTTACGGGGCTCCCCGCAAGCCCCGTCACACCGGCTGACCTCCTCATGGCCCGTCAGCCCACCGACGGGCGGCACATGGGGTCAGGAGGTGCTCATGGCCTTCTTCAGCTCGGCCGCCGCGTTGCGGTAGACCGGCAGCAGGTCGAGGTCCTCGCCGGGGTAGTTGACGATCTTGACCTGCTTGGCCCCGGAGTCGGGCAGCACCGTCCCGGTCGACATGTGGGCGTTGTCGAGGACCAGGGCCGGCTTCTTCGCGGAGAGCTCGGCGAGCTGCGCCGGGGTGACGGCCTCGGGGCCGTACGTGCCCACGGTGGTGGCGCCGGCGAGCTTCGCCGCCCAGGTGGTGAAGACCTGGGTGACGACGTTGGGGCTCTTGCCGCCGGGCCAGGCGGCCTGGAGGTCCTTGCTCAGCTTCGTGTACTCGGCGTCGAAGCCGGTCTTCCACGTGGTCGCGGCGTCGGCCGTGCCGAAGAGCCCGCCCAGCTTGTCGACCTCGGCCTTGACCTTGTCGGGGTCGTTGTCGAGGTTGACCTCGACGAGCTTCGCCTTGGAGCCGGCGGCCTCCTTGATCTTCGCCGCGTACGGCTCGAAGGGCGCGTACAGCACGAAGTCGGCCTTGGCCACGGAGGCGAGGTCCGAGGGCTTGGGGTCGTAGTCGGGAGCGTGGTGGACGGACTGCGGGACGATGACCTTGACCTCCTCGGCGCCCGCAGCCTTCGCGAAGGCCCCTTCCCAGGTGGTGGTGACGACGACCACGGGCTTCTTCCCGGCCTTGGGGGCGCCGGAGGCGGCGGGGGACGAGGTGTCGTTGTTCTTGCCGTCACCGGTGCTGTCGCTGTTGTTGCCGCAGCCGGTGACGAGGGCCAGCGCGACCGCGCTCAGTGCGAGGAGGGAAGGGATGCGGACGCGGGTGCGCGCCATGGGCTGGTTCTCCGTTCGGATATGAGATGGACGGCGAGGACGAGCGCTCCCGCCGTCAGGACGAGGACCGGGCCGGGTGGCCAGTCGAGCCACAGGGCCAGGAGGAACCCCGTCAGGTTCACGGTCACGCCGATGCCGACAGCCCAGAGGGTGATCGACTTCAGCGAGCTGCCCAGCCGCCGGGCGGCGAGGGCGGGCAGCAGGGTCAGGGCGTCGACGAGCAGGGCGCCGGTGAGCTTGATGGCCCCGGCGACGGCGATCGCGACCAGGACCAGCAGTGCCGCGGTCAGGGCCCGTACGGCGACGCCGGAGCACTGGGCGAGTTCGCGGTCGTACAGGAGCAGGCCGATCTCGCGCCGCTTCCACCAGAACAGGCCGGGTACGAGCACGGCGAGCACACCCAGCACGACGAGGTCGGGGGTGCCGACGGACAGGATCGAACCCCACAGGAGGGCGAAGGCCCCGGAGGCGTTGACGCCGGAGACGGCGAGCAGCAGCAGGGCCGCGGCGATGGCCAGGCTCATCAGCAGGCCCATCGCGCCGGAAAGCCCGTCCGGGGTGCGGGCGAGGGGTGCCACGCCCGCACCGGCCAGGGCGCAGGCGACGAGCGCGCACAGCATGGGGTCGAGCCCGGTGAGCAGGCCGACGGCGATGCCGAGCAGGGCGACGTGCATCATCGCGAACCGCACCGGCATGATGTCGAGCCCCACGATGACGACCCCGATGACCGGGAGCCCGATCGCGGCGAGCAGCAGGGCCGCCCCGGCTCTCTGTACGGGGACCAGCTGGAGCAGCGCGCCGATGTCGGCGGTGGCGAGGGTGGTCACCGGACCTCCCGCAGCCGGCCCGCGGCCATCTCCAGGACCCGGTTGCAGCGGTCCGCCAGGGCCCGGTCGTGGGTCACGACGACGAGGGTCACCGGCAGCGAGGTCAGGACGTCGGCAGCCTCCGCCTGCCCGTCGAAGTCGAGGGCGGCGGTGGGCTCGTCGGCCAGCAGCACCTCGGCCCCGGCGGCCACGCAGCCAATGGCCCGGGCCAGGTACATGCGCTGCAGCTGCCCGCCGGACAGTGTGTGCAGCGGACGCCCGGTCAACCGGCCCACTCCGAGCGCTTCTGCTGCCTCGGAGGCGTCGTCCGGCGCGGCGCTACTGGCCAGCAACTCCTCACCGAGCAGCGGGAACCGGCCCGCAGCGGGCTTCTGGGGGATCCAGGCGCAGGTCCGCCGCCGCCAAGCCCACTCGGCGGGGGTACGGGTGTCCCGGCCGCCGACCAGGATCGAGCCCACCACCTGGCGATGGAGGCCGAGGACCGCGCGCAGCAGTGTGGTCTTTCCCGAACCGTTGGTTCCGGTCAGCGCCACCCGTTCACCCGCGGCGATCTCCAGATCCACGTCGGCGACGGCCTCCACCCGGCCGTGCCGACAGGTGACTCCCCGCATCCGCACATCCAGCCCGCCCATCACACGCCCTCCGGTCGTTCGCCACACAGCAGTAGTCGGACGCTGCGGGCGAGGAGTTCCCGGGCCCTGGGATCCTTTCGCACCGAGGCCGGGAAGTCCGCGCAGGAGGCGCAGGCCGTACGGCCGGTCAGGAACGGAGGCCGGGCGAGCCCGACTGGCGCGAGCCCCTCGCCGCGCCGAGGGTCCGGCCCGGACTGTTCAGCTGCCGGGCCGGACCGCCAGTGCCACCGCCTCGACGGAGCCGCTGTGCCGGAAGTGCAGCACGAACGGGACGGCGTCGCCCGGCTTCCAGCCCGCCCGCGACCGCACCATCACTTCGAGGTCGAAAGGCGACATGACCAGCGTGCCCCCGGCCGGCAGCCGGACCGGGCCGTTCATCCCCATCGAATGGGTGCCCGTGCCGGCCGTCTCGTGCCTGCTGAGCATCGCGCGTTCCACGGCCGGAGAAGACACGGAGACGAGCTCGTCGTCCGCCCCGCCCGTGTTGGAGATCCGGAAGAACGCCGCGGTGTCCTTCTTGTCCGCGTAGGGAACGAAGACCCGTGCACCGGTCACCTCGATCCGCGGAGGGTTCCCGGCCGCCCCGGACGAGGTCCAGGCGGTCAGCCCGCACAAGGCGGCCAGAGCGGCGATCACCGGTACGGCCGCGGCCAGGTAGGCCTCGCGCAGCCGCCCGCGGACCGGGACCCCGCGCGTTTCGCCGTTCGGTCGGTCGGAAGCGGTCATCGGGCGGAGCCCCCTCGGGAGCGACGCGATCGGGACGGTCCGGCGCGGTCGGGGCTCCAGCCCCTGAGGCGAAGGCTGTTGCCCACGACCAGCACCGAGCCGGCCGACATCGCGGCGGCGGCAACCATCGGGCTCAGCCACCCCACCGCCGCCAGCGGCACGGTGACCAGGTTGTACCCGAAGGCCCACACCAGGTTCGCCCGGATCGTCGCCAGGGCGCGCCGGGCCAGGTGGACCGCGTCGGGCATGGCTTCGATGCCACCGCGCACCAAGGTCACGTCGGCCGCGCCGATGGCGACGTCCGCACCACTGCCCATGGCGATGCCCAGATCCGCCCCCGCGAGCGCAGCGGCGTCGTTCACACCGTCGCCGACGACGGCGACCCGTCGGCCCTCCGCCTGCAACCGCGCGACGAGTTCGGCCTTGGCCTGCGGGGTGCAGCCGGCGTACACCTTCGTGATGCCGAGTTCCCCGGCGACCGCCTGGGCGGGCGCCTCTCGGTCTCCCGTGGCGAGGATCGGCTCCACTCCGAGCCGGCGCATCCGCTCGACGGCCCGGTAGCTTCCCGACCGCAGGCCGTCCCCGAGCGCGAAGAGGCCCTGAAGGGTGCCGTCGACCCGTACGACGACCGGCGTGAGCGCCGCCGATTCCGCCGCGGCCAGGGCCTTTGCCAGTACGTCCGGCAGAGCGCCGTCAGGGGTGCAGACCTCGACCGCGTGCCCTTCCACCCGGCCGACCACACCCGCGCCCGGCGTGGCCCGGAAGTCCAGGACCGGTGGCAGCACTTCGTCCGGCCGGGCGCGCCGCGCATGGGCTGCCAAGGCGCGGCCGAGCGGGTGCTCGGAACCCTGCTCCACCGCTCCGGCCAGCCGGAGCACCGCATCGGCGTCCAAACCATCCGATGCCGTCGTCAGTCGTGCCACGCTCATGACGCCCGTGGTGAGCGTTCCCGTCTTGTCCAGCACTACCGTGTCGATCCGGCGCAGGGACTCCAGCGCCCGCGGCCCGCGCACCAGAATGCCCAGTTGGGCACCCCGCGCGGTGGCGGCCAGCAGCGCGGTAGGTGTTGCGAGGCCCAGCGCACAGGGGCAGGCGACGACGAGCACGGCCACCGCCGCCGTGATCGCGGGCTGTGCGTCGGCCCCGGCACCCAGCCAGAACCCGAGGACCGTGACGGCCACCGTCAGGATGACGGGGACGAAGACCCCCGCCACCGTATCGGCCAGCCGCTGGGCCGAGGCCTTGCCTGCCTGGGCCTCGGTGACCATACGGGTGATGCGGGCGAGTTGGGTGTCCGCGCCGACGGCGGTCGCGCGGACGACGAGCAGCCCTCCCGCGTTGACCGCCGCACCCGTCACCTCACGGCCCGGCCCGACTTCGACGGGATCGCTTTCGCCCGTCACGAGCGAAAGGTCCATGGCGGAACTCCCCGAGACCACCACAGCGTCCGTGGCGACACGCTCCCCCGGGCGGACGATGAACTCCTGTCCCACCCGCAGCCGCTCGACGGGCATGCGCCGCTCCTGCCCGTTCTCGCGGACCGCCACGTCCTTGACGGCCAGGGCGGACAGCGACCGCAGGGCCTCCCCGGTGCCGCGCCGGGCCCGCTCCTCCAGGAAGCGCCCCGCCAGCACGAAGAGCGGTACGCCGACGGCCGCCTCGAGATAGACGTGGGCGACGCCGCTTGCGGCCGACGGCCACAGGGTGAAGGGCATTTGCATGTCCGACTGTCCCGCGCCGCCCAGGAACAGCGCATAGACGGACCAGGCAAACGATGCGGCGACCCCGAGGGAGACCAGGGTGTCCATGGTGGCCGCCGAGTGCCGAAGGCCCCGCGCGGCACGCTGGTGGAACGGCCAGGCACTCCAGACGACGACGGGAGCGGCGAGCACGAAGCACAGCCACTGCCAGTTGCGGAACTGCAGGGCCGGGACCATGGACAGGATGAGCACGGGAACGGAGAGCAGCGCGGTGATCAGCAGCCGTTCCCGCTCGCGGCGACCGTCCCCTTCAGCGGGCGTCGCCTCCTCCTCGCCCTGCTCGCGGGAGGCGGGAGGCGGATCGAGCAGGCGAGCGGTGTACCCGGCCCTCTTCACGGCCGCCACCAGCTCGCCCACCGTGACCTCGGCCGGGTGACGCACGCGGGCCCGCCCGGTCGCCAGATTGACGGCGGCGGTGACCCCGGGAATCCTGCCGAGGCGCTTCTCCACACGGTTCACACAGGCGGCGCAGGTCATGCCGCTGACGATGAGGTCGGTGCCGGTCAGTTCGGTGCCGGTGACGGCGACCGTCTGATCCGCGGTCACCGCGTCCCTCCCGAGTGCGCGCCGCCCGGACCGCCGTGGCCGTGGCCGTGGCCGCCGGGACTCCCGTTCTCCACGGGCACGGTCTCGTCGGCGTGCATGCCGGGCGCGACCGGACCGGCCACCGAGCCGACCCCGTAGGAGACGGCGAACACCAGGACGAGCAGAGCGAGGAAACCGGAGAGGGCCGGCGGCGGAGCGCAGCGCCTCCACGACCGATCTGCGTCGCTGGGATTCTGCTGCTGACGGGCCATCGTCGCTCCATGAACGGGCGCCTGTCCGGCACCCCTCGCCTGTTTCGTGCTCGGGCACGGTGCCCTGCCCGTGCGGTGCTCGGGCAGGCGCTTCCTGGCAGGTAGTCGCAGCCACCCGGGTGGCAGTTCCCGATGCTCCGAACCGTTTTCGCGTAACCGGCAGGGACCGCCCTGCTCCGGGTGGGTTCCGGATCTCGCGGCGGGCGGGGCGGCGCCGTCGTCCGCGACAACGCCGGACTTCCTCGCCGCCCCACTGCTTGAGGCTTCGCAGGGCACGTTCGTGAGCGTCACAGCGCCCTTGTTACCCACGGAAGCGCAGGCCAGAGGCCTCTTGTCAGGGGCAGTCGATTTTCCTTGAGACCTCCGATTCCCACGCCTGCCGGTGTAGAGTGCAGAACGCCCTTGACCAGCAGAAAGCCGGCAGGGAGCCGTCTTATAGGAGCTCGAATTGCTTCGCACCATGTTCAAGTCCAAGATCCACCGGGCCACCGTCACGCAGGCCGACCTGCACTACGTCGGGTCCGTGACCATCGATGCCGATCTGCTCGACGCCGCGGATCTGCTGCCCGGGGAGCTCGTCCACATTGTGGACATCACCAACGGGGCGCGGCTGGAGACGTACGTCATCGAGGGCGAGCGCGGTTCCGGGGTCATCGGGATCAACGGGGCCGCCGCGCACCTCGTGCACCCGGGCGACCTGGTCATCCTCATCAGCTACGCGCAGGTCGAGGACGCCGAGGCCAGGGCGCTCGTGCCGCGCGTCGTGCACGTCGACGCGCAGAACCGCATCATCGAGCTGGGCGCGGACCCGTCCGCCCCGGTGCCGGGCACGGACCAGGAGCGCAGCCCCCACGCGGTGGCTGCCGGCTGAGGGGAGAGTCGGGGACCATGACGCAGAGCGGCACGATCGAGTTCAAGGACGAGCGGGAGGCCGGGCGGCTGCTCGCCGTCGAGGGCGGCCAGGTGGTCGGCCTCATCGCGTACTTCGTGCTCGCCGAGGCGCCCGGGGCGCTGGTGGCCGTGCACACCATCGTCGAGCCCGGGCACGAGGGGCGGGGGATCGCCGGGGACCTCGTGCAGGCCTTCTACGGGATCGCCGCGGCCGAAGGGGTGCCCGTGGTCCCGCTCTGCCCGTACGCGGCGAGCTGGGCGGCCCGGCATCCGGACCGGGCGCCCGAGGCTCCGGCCGAGGTCGTGGCCGCGGCGCGGGCGCAGCTCGACGCCAGCCCCGACCTGTGGTGACGTCGTGGCGGGCCTGACGCTGCTGCACACCTCGCCCGTGCACGTGCCGGTCTTCGACGCGCTGCGGGACCGGGACCACCCCGGCGCCGTACTGCGGCACCTCGTGGCGCCGGAGCTGCTGGACCGGGCCCGCGCGCAGGGCCCGGAGGCGGTGGCTCCGGCCCTGCGGGCCCTGTTGGCCGGCTCCGGTGGGCCGGTCCTGGTGACCTGCTCGACCCTCGGTGCGGTCGCGGAGTCCCTGGCGGGGGAGCTGGGCGTGCCCGTGCTGCGGGTCGACCGGCCGATGGCGGCGGCTGCGGTGCGTACGGGCTCGCGGATCGTGGTGCTGGCGGCGCTGGAGTCGACGCTGGCCCCGACCGTGGCGTTGCTGGCCGAGGAGGCCGGTGGCCGGGCGGTGGGAGTCACCGCCCGGGTGGTCGCCGGGGCCTGGGACCGCTTCGAGGCCGGCGACGGCCCCGGGTACCTGGCGTTGGTCGCGGCGGCCGTGGATGCCGTTTCGGTGGCGGACGCGGACGTCGTCGTGCTGGCCCAGGCCTCCATGGCCGGGGCCGCGGCCCTGACCATCACCCCCGTCCCGGTCCTGGCCAGCCCCTCGCTCGGCCTGACCGCCGCCCTCGGGTAGCCCCAACGAGGCGCTGCGCAGTCGCCGGCTGGGGCTGATTCTGCCGAGGCCGGTGTCGCATACGGAACGGGCTGGTTTTCCGGCCCGGGTTCGGGAGCGGGAGGCGGCCGGATGCATGCCGGACGCGGGCGGGCGGCGTTGCGGCCGCCTGCGTGCCTTCGCCGCGCTCGTTCGAGGCCGAGGGCCGGCATTTCCGGCCTCGCCGGCGTTTGAGGCGCGGGGTCTGGGGCGGAGCCCCAGGAAACCCGGCTCCGCCGGGCGGCGGGCTCCGGCCGGACCGGCGGTTCGACAGGCATGGGGCTGCGCATGCGGGGAAGGTGGGACACATGGTGTCAAACGTGTACGCCGAGGGGACGCAGCCTCCGGTGCCGGAGCCGCCGCCCGTGCCGGGGCCCGGGCCGTTCCCGGATCCGCAGCCCATCCCGCGGCCGGTGCCGCCCGTGCCCGAGCCGTTCCCGGAGCCCGATCCGATTCCGCCTCCGCCCGGCCCGGCGCCGGTTCCGCAGCCTCCGCCGCCCAGCTGAGCTCCAGGCTGAGTCCGGTCCCGTAGCCCGTCCACCGGACGGGCTTCGGGCCGTGCCCGGGCCGGCGCCGGTGCCGCAGGACGCGTTGCCCTGCTGGCTCCGGGCGGTGTCGGCCCGGGGTTCCGCCGCCCGGCTCGGGCCCGGCGGCCGGGCCGGGGTCAGGCCGTGCGGATCTCGGAGCGGTCGCCGCTCCACAGCGTGTGGAACGAGCCCTCCCGGTCCGTGCGGCGGTAGGTGTGGGCGCCGAAGAAGTCCCGCTGCCCCTGCGTCAGGGCCGCCGGCAGCCGCTCCGCGCGCAGCGCGTCGTAGTACGCCAGCGACGCCGCGAACGCCGGAACCGGGATGCCGTGGCCCACCGCCGCGGTCACCACGGACCGCCAGTCGTCCTGGGCCGCGCCGATCTCCGCGGCGAACCCCGCGTCCGCCAGCAGGCTCGCCAGCCCCGGCTGCGCGTCGTACGCCGCCCGGATCCGGTCCAGGAACGCGGCCCGGATGATGCAGCCGCCCCGCCACAGCGAGGCCACCGCGCCGAGGTCCACCTCCCAGCCGTACTCCTGGCTGCCCGCCTGGATCTGGTGGAAGCCCTGCGTGTACGAGACGATCTTCGAGGCGTACAGCGCCTGCTCCACCTGCGCGGCGAACGCATCCGCCGCCTCCGCCGGCAGCGGCGCGGCGGACGGCCCCGCGAGCCCCCGCGCGGCCGTGCGCAGCCCGGCGTGGCCCGAGACCGCGCGGGCGAAGACCGCCTCCGCGATCCCCGACACCGGCACGCCGAGGTCCAGCGCGATCTGCACGGTCCAGCGGCCGGTCCCCTTCTGCTCCGCCGCGTCGGCGACGACGTCGACGTACGGGCGCCCGGTCTCGGCGTCGGTGTGCGCGAGCACCTCCGCCGTGATCTCGATCAGGTACGAGTCGAGCCGGCCCCGGTTCCACGCCCGGAAGGTCTCCGCGATCCTGGCGGGGGAGTAGCCGGCGACCTCGCGCAGCAGGTGGTACGCCTCGGCGATGAGCTGCATGTCGGCGTACTCGATGCCGTTGTGCACCATCTTGACGAAGTGCCCCGCTCCGTCGGGGCCTACGTGCGAGGTGCACGGCGTGCCGTCGGCGGCCTTCGCCGCGATCCGCTCCAGCAGCGGGCCCAGGGAGGCGTACGACTCCACCGAGCCGCCCGGCATGATGCTCGGGCCGAGCAGCGCACCCTCCTCGCCGCCCGAGATGCCGACGCCCACGAAGTGGATGCCCTGCTCGCGCAGTTCGCGCTCGCGCCGCCGGGTGTCCTCGAAGTGCGCGTTGCCACCGTCGATGATGACGTCGCCCGGCTCCAGCAGCGGCGCGAACTCCCGGATCACCGCATCGGTCGGCTCCCCGGCCTTCACCATCACGATCAGGCGGCGCGGCCGCTCCAGCGCGTCCACGAACTCCTTCGCGGACTCGGCGGCGACGAACGCCCCCTCGTGCCCGAACTCCTCCACCAGCGCCCGGGTCTTGGCGGCGGTGCGGTTGTGGACGGCGACGGTGAAGCCGTTGCGGGCGAAGTTCCGGGCGAGGTTGCTGCCCATCACCGCGAGCCCGGTGACGCCGATCTGGGCCGTGCTGCTCATGCGTGCGCTCCTGAGTGCTTCGATGTGCGGGTGCCCCCGACGCTACATCGGCACCGGCGCAGGAAGATCCACCGACCGTCGAAACAATGTCAACTGGCCGGTTGGTGCGCCCCGTTGCGCCCCTTGTCACGTCCTGGTCGCGGCGTTAAGTTGTGCCGTTCCTGATGTCTTCGACGGGGGAGTCCCATGGGTGTACGGGGCCGGCACCGCCGGTACCAGCCGAGCAGCATCAACCGCGCCTCGCTCGCCGTCACCGCCGGCGGCGCCGGCATCGCGCTCCCCCTCGTGGGAGCCTCGGCCGGAACCGCGCACGCCGCATCGGTGGACACCTGGAACGAGGTCGCCGACTGCGAGTCCACCAACAACTGGCACATCAACACCGGCAACGGCTATTACGGCGGGCTCCAGTTCAGCCAGAGCACCTGGCGCGCCTTCGGCGGTACCGTCTACGCCCCGCGTGCCGACCTGGCCACCAAGGAACAGCAGATCGCGGTCGCGGAGAAGGTGCTCAAGGGGCAGGGCCCGCAGGCCTGGCCGTCGTGCGGGAAGCAGGCAGGGCTCAGCCGCGGCGGCCCCGCGCCCGTGCTCACGCCCGGGACCCAGGTCGTCACGGTGCAGGCCCCGGCGGCCAAGGACGCCACGCCCCCGCCCACCGCGCCCCGCCCGACGGACACGACGGTCCTGCCGAACCCGTACGTCGTGGCGCCCGGCGACTCCCTCTCCTCGATCGCCGTGAGCCGGCACGTCGAGGGCGGCTGGCAGGCCCTGTACGAGACCAACCGGGCCACCGTCGGCAGCAACCCGAACCTGATCTTCCCCGGCCAGCGGCTGACGCTGCGCATCACCGCCGCGCCGCCCGCGCAGAACCCCGAGAAGCCGCCGCGCACGGCGGAGCCGGTCAAGCCCGGGCAGCCCGCGGCCGAGAAGCAGGCCGAGAAGCAGGCGGAGAAGCCCGCCGAGAAGCCCGCCCCCAAGGCCGAGGAAAAGCCCGCGCCGAAGCCGGATCCCAAGCCGGATCCCAAGCCCGATCCCAAGCCGGCCCCCGAGCCCGCCGGGAAGCAGGCCTCAGCCCCGCAGCAGCAGACCGCCCCGAGCAGCGGTTTCGTCGCGCCCGTCGATGCCGGGATCGGCACCGCGTACCACGTCGCCGGCTCCTCGTGGTCCAGCGGCTACCACACGGGCGTGGACTTCCCGGTCGCCACCGGGACCTCCGTCAAGGCCGTCGGCCCGGGCACCGTCGTCTCCGCCGGCTGGGCCGGGGCGTACGGCTACCAGGTCGTCATCCGGCACGCCGACGGCCGCTACTCCCAGTACGCCCACCTCTCGGCGCTCACGGTCAAGGACGGGCAGCAGGTCTCGGGCGGGCAGCGGATCGGCCGCTCCGGATCCACCGGCAACACCACCGGACCGCACCTGCACTTCGAGATGCGCAGCGCTCCCGGGTACGGCTCCGACATCGACCCGCTGAAGTACCTCCGCGGCCACGGCGTCAGCATCTGACCCGCGCACGTGCGGCGGCACCACGGTGAGCGCGACCAGGCCCGTCGCGGCCAGGACCGCGCTCGCCAGGGCTGCCGCCGTGCCCGCCGCCCCGTACCGGAAGCCCTCGCCGAAGAACGCGATGCCGACGGCCGCCGCGACCACCGGGTTCACCACGGTCACCGTGGCCAGCGGCGCGGTCAGCCCCGCGCCCCGGTACCCCGCCTGGGAGAGCAGCAGCCCGCCGCACGCCAGGACGGCGATCGCCGCCAGGTCGAGCCACAGGCCTCCCGAGCCCGAGCCGCCGAGCCCGCCGAGCGGGCCCCAGGGCGCCCCGGTGACGTCCTCGGCCACCGACTTGGTGAACACCGAGGCCATCCCGAAGGACACCCCCGCCGCCGCGGCCAGCAGCACACTGCGCAGCACCGCCCGCCGCATCCGGTGCGCGGCCAGGAACAGGGCAGTCACCGCGCCGCCCGTCAGTGCCAGCAGCAGGATCCGCTCCCCGCCCGCGAGCGCCTGGTCGCCGTTCCCGCCGGTCAGGGCCAGCAGCCCGGCCAGCCCCACCGTCGCCAGGAGCGCCCCGCGCCAGGCCGCCGCGCCCGCCCGCCGGCGTACGAACACGGCCGCCATCGGCAGCGCGAAGACGATGGTGAGGGCGCCCAGCGGCTGCACCAGGCTCAGCGGCCCGTACGCCAGGGCCACCACGTGCAGGACCGCACCGAGCCCGTTCAGCGCGACCGCGGCCCACCAGCCGGGCCGGCGCAGCGGTGCGTACGGCCGGTCCGGAGTGGTCCGCGCGACCCGCTCCTGGGCGATGGCGCCGCCCGCGTACGCGACGGCGGACACCAGGCAGAGCAGGACCGACAGCACCAGGGCACTCATGAATTCCACAATGCCCCACCCCGGCGGGCATTTCCTCCCCCTGAAGGAGGTCATCCGTCCTGCTCAGGGAGTACTGCGCAGGCAGTACGCGGCCCCCGGAGCAGTCCTTGCGCAGTACCCCGCGCTCTCCCCCCGCCCCCCTTCCACGCCCCTTCCGCCGTCCTCCCTCCTGCCCCACCGTGACCACCGGTTCGCACTGCGTGAGATCCGCGGCAACGGGTTTGGTTCCGGGCGTGTCGGATCCGTACAGTTGCCGCTTTGGGACCTCCGCAGCAGGCGGACGCGGACGAGTGATCAAGGAACGGCAGCGGCCATGACGGTGACCGAGACCGAAGAGAACCAGGTATACGGGCCGGGCATCGACCCCGAGCGCATGGCCGTCTGCCTCAGCGTGCTGGAAGAGCTCGACCGGCTTGAGGTCGACCACCCCGACGCCGTCACCGTACGCCGCGCCACCGCCGGCATCTACCGCACGGTCAAGCAGCGCCGTCGCCAGGAGCGCCGCGCCGCCAAGACCGCCAACGACAAGGCCGTCACCGAGGCGACCGCGACCGGCTCCGCAGAGCGCATCGACGACGAGACCGAGGGCATCCTGCCCTCCTCGATCACCGAGGCCGGCCGGATCGCCGGGATACTCCAGCGCCCGCGCTCCTGCTACGTCTGCAAGACGCGGTACGTCGAGGTCGACTACTTCTACCACCAGCTCTGCCCGGACTGTGCCGTCGTGAACCGCGCCAAGCGCGAGGCGAGCGCCGACCTCACCGGCAAGCGCGCGCTGCTCACCGGCGGCCGGGCCAAGATCGGCATGTACATCGCGCTGCGGCTGCTGCGCGACGGCGCCCACACCACGATCACCACGCGCTTCCCCAAGGACGCCATCCGCCGCTTCAAGGCGATGGAGGACTCGGCGGACTGGATGCACCGCCTGGAGGTCGTCGGCATCGACCTGCGCGACCCGGCCCAGTCCGTGGCGCTCGCCGAGCAGGTCGCCGCGGCCGGTCCGCTGGACATCCTGATCAACAACGCGACACAGACCGTGCGCCGCCTGCCCACCGCGTACGCCGCGCTGGTCGAGGGCGAGAGCGCCCCGCTGCCGGCCGGCGAGCTGCCCGCCCACCACGTCATCGGCGCCTTCAACTCCGGTGCCGTGGACGGCCTGGCGGCGCTGCCCGTCGGCGTGAGCGGGCTGGAGGCGCAGAAGGTCGCCGACCTCGCCCTGGTCGCGGGCAACGCCAGCCTCGAGCGGCACCTCGCCGGCACCGCCATCGACGCGGGCGGCCTGCTGCCGGACGTCGTCGAGACCAACACCTGGGTGCAGACCATCGACCAGATCTCCCCGGTGGAGCTGCTCGAGACCCAGCTGTGCAACTACACCTCGCCGTTCATCCTGATCAGCGCGCTCCGGCCGGCCATGGCCGAGGCCGCCCGCAAGGCCGCCAGCGGGCGCGCGTACGTCGTCAACGTCTCCGCGATGGAAGGCGTGTTCAGCCGCGGCTACAAGGGCGCGGGGCACCCGAACACCAATGCCGCCAAGGCCGCGATGAACATGGTGACGCGGACCAGCGGCCAGGAGATGTTCGAGACCGACCGCATCCTGATGACCTCGGTCGACACCGGCTGGATCACCGACGAGCGCCCGCACTTCGACAAGCTGCGCCTGGCCGAGGAGGGCTTCCACGCGCCGCTCGACCTGGTCGACGGCGCGGCCCGGGTGTACGACCCGGTCGTCCGGGGCGAGGCCGGCGAGGACCTGTACGGCGTCTTCCTGAAGGACTACGCCCCCGCCAACTGGTAGTCCCTGCGCCCCGAGCCGCCCCGCGTGCCCCGGTCCCTCCTCGGAGGGGCCGGGGCACGCGTGCGTCCGGGCGTCTTCACCCGTTTGCCCCGTCCGGGCCGAGCGCGCCGTCGGTCGGGACAACACTGGCCTACGAACCCCTGAACCTTCGGGGAACTCACGCCGATGGGGTGGATTTTGCCAATCTATCGAGCGGAGGCGCGCTCAAATGTGTAATCTAAGGGGCACGGCAAGGCCCCACCCGGGCCACGCTCCACCATGGCGCCACCGCGTCTTGAAACCCTTTATCCCCAAGTGCCCGGCGCGGTCCGCCCGTCGGAGCAAGCGACACAAAGGAGTGAGTGCGCGGTGACAGACACGACGACGAAGTCCGACGAGCTGCTGCTGGAGCGCACGGGCTGGCGGGGCCGCCCGCACGCCGAAGAGCTCGGCAACCTGGAGGTCTGGGCACGGTCCGCCCCGATCCGGCTCGCCGGATACGAGGAAGACCTGGCGGAGTCCCACATCCTGCCCGGCATCGACTAGCCGCCCCTGCAGTACGCGCACACCGCCCCCGAGCCACACGGCGACGGGGCGCAGCGCTGTGCGGACCACCCGGCCGGACCACCCGCCCCGGACCACCGCCCTGCCCACCCGGCCGGCGCGCCCAGCAGTTCCCGCTCCGCCTACGCCCTCAGCGTCATCGCTGTCGGCGATCACGGCTTCCTCCGCCCCGCCCGCCCCCAGCAGGCTGACCCGCATGAAGAAACTCCTGATGCTGGGCGGTACCGAGTTCGTCGGACGCGCCCTCACCGACGACGCCCTCGCGCGGGGCTGGGACGTCACCGTCTTCCACCGCGGACACCACGCCCCGCCGCCCGGCGTCCGCGCCGTACACGGCGACCGCATCGCACCAGGCGGCCTGGACGCCCTCGCCGACGGCGCCTGGGACCTCGTCGTCGACACCTGGGCCCACGCCCCCACCGCCGTGCGGGACGCCGCCCGGCTGCTGAGCGGCCGCGCCGGGCACTACACCTACGTCTCCAGCCGCTCCGTGTACGCCTACCCGTCCCCGGCCGGCACGGCCGAGGACGCCCCGCTCGTCGAGGGCTCGCCCGACGCCGGCTCCACCGCGTACGCCGAGGACAAGCGCGGCGGCGAGATCGCCGCCGTGGACGCCTTCGGCGACCGGGCCCTGCTGGTGCGCGCCGGCCTGATCGTGGGCCCGTACGAGAACGTCGGCAGGCTGCCCTGGTGGCTGAACCGGGCCGCCCGCGGCGGCCCCATGCTCGCTCCCGGCCCGCGGGACCTGCCGCTGCAGTACATCGACGTGCGCGACCTCGCGCACTGGACCCTGGACGCGGCCGAGGCCGGGCTCGGCGGCCCCTACAACGCCGTCTCCCCGGTCGGCCACGCCACCACGGGCAGCCTCCTCGAAGCCTGCGCGGCCGTCACCGGCGGCGGCGCCGAGCTGCGCTGGACGGACCCGGCGGCCATCGAGGCCGCGGGCCTGGAGCCCTGGATCGAGCTGCCGATGTGGCTCCCGCCGGGCGAGCTGTACGACTTCATGATGACCGCCGACGTCTCCAAGGCGGTCGCGGCCGGACTGACGTGCCGCCCGGTCGAGGAGACCGCGGCCGACACCTGGGCGTGGCTGCGCTCCCTCGGCGGAGTGGCCCCGCACCGCCCGGACCGGCCGATGAAGGGCGTCGACGCCGAGCGGGAGGCCGCGCTACTCGGCCTCTGACCGGGCCCCGGCCCGCCCGGGGTCCGCGGCCCGCGCGAGACGGGTCGGCGGCAGGTACTCGCGCAGCAGCCGCCGGTGCCACCACGCCCCCGTCTCGCGCAGCTCCCGCCAGGTGGTGAACCGGTAGCGGTACAGCCTCGCCCGGACGTAGACGGGCGGGGCGTCGGGGAACGGGTTGCTGCGGATCAGCCGCAGCGTGTCCCGGTCGCCGGCCAGCAGCCGCTCCACGAACGGCCCGAACCAGTCGCGCGCATAGCCGGGGGAGAGCGCCGCGAACCACATCAGCCAGTCCAGGCGCAGGTGGTACGGGGCGAACTGGCGCGGAAGGCGGTGCGGATCACCCGGTTTGCCCTTGAACCCGTACTCCCGCCACGCGCCGTCCTCGCGGGGCACCGGGTCCGCGGTGCCCTCGACGACCACCTCGTCGCGGATCCGGCCGACCGTGCCGAAGGCCCCGTACGTGTTGACCAGGTGCAGCGCGTCGAAGGAGCGGTTCATCACCTGGCGGCGCGAGACCATGTTGCGCATGGGGTGCCGGCTCAGCCACAGCACCAGCGCCGTCACCGCGCACACCAGCACCACGAACCAGACGGGCGCGCCGCGGTGGGCGGCGGCCGGCGGCGGCCCCGCGAGCCCGGTGAAGTCGACGGCCGCCAGCGCCGGCGTGATCGTCAGCCAGTTCAGCCAGGCGAAGTTCCCCGACAGCACCAGCCACAGCTGGGTGGCGATGATGATCCCGGCCGCGTACGAGGCCACCGGCTGCGGGGTGAACAGCAGGACCGGCACGGCCAGTTGCGTGACGTGGTTGGCCGCGCACTCCACCCGGTGCAGGGGTCTGGGCAGATGGTGGAAGAACCAGCTCAGCGGCCCCGGCATCGGCTGCGTCTCGTGGTGGTAGTACAGGCAGGTGAGCTTGCGCCAGCAGGCGTCCCCGCGCATCTTGATCAGCCCCGCGCCGAACTCGACCCGGAAGACGACCCACCGCAGCAGCCACAGCACCAGCACCGGCGGCCCGGTCCGCGCATTGCCGAGGAAGACCGCGAGGAAGCCGATCTCCAGCAGCAGGGACTCCCAGCCGAAGGAGTACCAGGTCTGCCCCACGTTCACGATCGACAGGTACAGCAGCCACAGCACCGCCCACATCCCCATGGCCGCGGCCAGCGGAACGAGGTCCCCCGCGCCCGCCGCGAGCGCGGCGGCGAGGGCCGTGCCCGCCCAGGCGCAGGAGGCGAAGAGCCGGTCCGAGTAGCGCACTTGGAACAGGCTCGGGGCGTGTTTGAACGGCACGTACCGCACGTACCGCGGCACGGGCAGCATCCCGTGCGCCCCGATCAGGGCCCGGAACTGCAGGGCGGCCCCGAGGAAGGCGAAGAGGTAGACGCCGGCGAGGGCCCGCTGGAAGACCAGCCGGGCCAGCCAGTAGCCGGGCGCCGTGAACCAGTCCATCGCCTCCAGTATCCGGCGGCCGGGGCGGCCACGGCCATCGGGCGGCGCCTGCACACCCTCGGCACCCTCGGCACCGGCAGCCCCGGCGGCCCCCGGCGGCGCGGCCGGCTCAGGCGGCCGCGGCCAGCCTGCGCAGGGTCCGGCCCAGGTGGGCCGCGTAGCACCGCTGGAGGAAGGGCACGACCGGCCCGGCCAGCCGGGTGTACCAGCGGGCGGGGCGGCTGAAGGCGGTCACCTCGAACCAGACCGTGCCGTCCGGGTCCCGGTGCACGAGGAAGGACTCCTCCCCGCGCTCGGGGTGGCCGGACACCGTCCCGTAGGCGAATCCGGTCCGGGTGGGCTCGTACGCCGTCCAGACCACCCGGCACGGTGCGTCGATCCGCAGCGGCCCGAAGCCGATGCCGACCACCACCCGGGTCCCGGGCCGCACCGCGCCGTGGCTGCAGCGGACCCGCATCCCCGACGCCCGGTGCGCCTGCAAGGTGGTCACGGCGGCCGCGGCGGCCTCGAACGCGGCCCGGCCGGACCCGATCCGGGTGCGGTGTCGCAGGTGGTTGTAGCCGGCGGGCAGGGGCAGCCGGGCGGTCGCGCCCTGCTCCGGGTAGTTGAACGTCGCCCGGTCGGCGTTGAGCAGTCGGGTCATGGGGCGGCTCCCTCCGGGGACGCGCCGGCGGCGAGCCGGCGCCAGGCCAGTACCGCGCACAGGGCGAAGCCGAGCGCGTTGCCGAGACCGTGGGTCGCGGCCATCCAGGTCAAGGTGGGGTGCACGATCCCGGCGGCCTCGCCCAGCGCCCACCACAGGGCCAGGGCCATGGTGACCGCCAGCACGGCCGCCGACACCCCGAACAGCGCCCGGACGCCGGGCGCGCGGCCGGCGGGCCGGATCTCCCGCCAGGTCACCAGCGCCACCGCCCACATCCCGGCGGTCAGTACCACCGCGCCCGCCAGCTCGGCCCAGTCGTCCACGAAGTAGCCGAGGAGGACCAGCAGCGTCCCGCAGGGCACGCTGTACGCCGCCCGCCGGGACCGGGGGCCCGGTGCGGCCCGGCACACCAGGCCGGCGACCAGGGCCGCGGTGAACCCGGCGAAGTGGAAGTGCGGGACGGTCAGCGCCAGGATGCCGAGGTCGAAGCCGAACAGCCGGTACCCCGCGCGCTCGGCGACCAGCGCGGCCGCGGCGACCGCGGGCGACGCCAGCGCGGTGAGCACGGCGATCTCGGCGGGGCCCGGCCCGCGGCCCCGCCCGGACGGGCTCCGCTCCGGTCTCCGCAGCAGCCGGGCCGGGACCTGCGTCGCGGCGAGGGCCAGCGCGGCCGCCGCGTAGAGGGCGGCGAGCGCCGCGGCGGCCGCGCCGCGCGGCAGCCAGAGGCACACGGCCCCGGGGGCGGCCGCGAGCGGCCAGAACCGGGCCCAGGCGCGGAGCCCCACCGGGTCGATGAGGCGCAGTCCGGCGGGAACGATGCCGAGCATGCCCAGGGTGACGATCAGGTTCACCAGTACCGTCACCGCGGACTCCCCTCCGAGCGTGCCCGTACACGGGCCGGCCGAACGCCTTGAACGCGTTCAACTTCGGTCGTGACCTTACGGGGTTCCTTGAACATGTTCAAGGCTGAATCCCGCCCCGCCCCGCCCGGACTCCGGCCCCGCGCTGCCCGGCGCTCCGGTTGCGGCCCCTGCACGGATACGGCAGACAGGAGGGAACAACCGGGGCGAACAGGGAGAAACACGTGCCCGTACCGACACCTCGTCAGGCGCCGCGCCGTCACACCCCGGCCCGCACCGCGCTCTTCACGCTGCTGGGCCTGCTCGCCGCGGCCTGCGGCGGCGCCGAGGAGAACACCGGCGCGGCAGGCCCCGAGAGCCAGGACGTCCACCTCCAGCCCGTGGCCACGGCGGGTCCCGACCCCTTCACCGCCTCCAGCGCCACCGGCGAGTCCGCCCCCGTCCAGCCGCCGGTGCCCAACGCCACCGGCCGCGGCATCCGCACCGTGGGCGCGGCCACCCCCGGCCTCTACGGCGGCACCCGCCGGCTCGGCAGCTGCGACGTCGAACAGCAGCTGCGCGCCCTGACCGCCGAGGATGCCAAGGCCGCCGCCTTCGCCGGGGCCGCCGGCGTGGAGAAGGCGAAGCTCCCTGAGTTCCTGCGCGGCCTCACCCCGGTCGTACTCCGCGCCGACACCCGGGTGACCAGCCACGGCTTCCGGGACGGGAGCGCCCACGGCTTCCAGGCCGTGCTCCAGGCCGGCACCGCCGTCCTCGTCGACGGGTACGGCATGCCCCGGGTCCGGTGCGCCTGCGGCAATCCGCTGCTCGCGCCGCGCGCCCCCAAGGGCTCCCCGGTGCTCAAGGGCGAGCAGTGGAGCGGCTACCAGGCCAACCAGGTCATCGTCATCGAACCGACCCCCCACCCGGTCGGCAGCCTGCTCCTCGCCAACACCGCCGACAACACCTGGATCGAGCGCACCATCGGCGACGCCGGCGCCCGGGACCGCACCCCGCAGCCGCTGCCCGCGCACGACCCGGCCGACGGCATTCCCACCGGATCCCCCTCGCCCGCGGCCCCGGCCCCCGCCCGGCCGCCCGGCCCCCCGGGCGCCATCCCGGGCTCCGCGGTGCCCGCGACCCCCGCCCCGCCGCCGGGCCAGCCGGTGCCGGACCGGCCGCTGGTGCCGGAGAAGCCCGCCCCGCGCCGTACGCAGCCGCAGGCCGTGCCCCCGCGTCCAGCCCTGCCGAACCCGCCGACGATCGCCCCCGACGTGCCCCCCGCGAAGCCCCCGCAGCAGTTCCGGGCCGACCCGGCCGTCCCCCCGGACCCGCCCAGCCCCGACGGCCCCCTGCCCTGGCCGGACGGCCCTGCGGACCCCGCCGAACCGTACGAGCCGTACCAGCCGAACGAGCCCTTCGCGCCGCAGGAGCCGTACGACGCCTTCGAGCCGAGGGAGTCGTACGACGCGGACGAGCCGTACGAAGCGTTCGAACCGAGCGTGCCGTTCGACCAGGCCGGCGAGCTGTCGGACCCCTGGGACTCCCCCTTCGACCGGGGGAGCGCCTGACCCTCCCGTGTGTCATGGTGGATCGGTGCAGACCACCGTATCGCTGCCGGACGACTGGCCCGCACACCCGGACCGGTCGCTCTCGCTGAACCGCATGGGAAGTTTCGACTGGGACCTGGTCACCGGTCTCATGCACATGGACGCAGCGGCCCTCGACGTGTTCGACATACCGCCCGAGGAGTACGACGGACGCCCCGAATCCCTCTCCCGGCGGGTCCCGGCCGCCGAGTCGACCCGGCTCGACGCCCTCGTCTCCAGCGCCCTGAAGAGCCGCGAGGACAACTACGGCGCGTACTTCCGCATCCGCTGCCGCGACGGGCAGATGCGCTGGACCCACACCCAGGGCCGCGTCCTGCGCGACGGCACCGGCCGCCCCTACCGCATCATCGGCATCGTCCGCGACGCCACCGAGGAGCTCAGCCACTCCACGGAGCGCCTCGGCCTGGACGAGGAGCGCCGCCGCCAGACCTCGGTGGTCGAGAGCACCACCGCCGCCCTCGCCCACGCCCGCACCGTACGGGACGTCATCGACGTCATCGGCGACGCCCACGGCCTGGAGCGGCTCGGCTCGATGGGCATGGTCATGGGCCTGGTCGAGGCCGGCCGGATCCACCTCGTCGCCGAGGGCCCCGAGGGCAGCTTCCTCCCCGGCACCCGCTACACCCGCATCGACGAGGGCTACCCGATGAGCGAGGTCGTCCGCTCGCTCCAGCCCCGCTTCCTCGACAGCGCGCAGGAGTTCGCCGAGAACTACCCGGAGCTCTGGGCGAAGATCTCGTACATGGACATCTCGGCGGCCGCCTACCTGCCGCTGATCGCCCAGGCCCGCCCCATCGGCGCGATCGGCCTGCTCTACAAGGACAAGGACGGCTTCACCCAGGAGGAGCGCAACCTCCTCGTCGCCCTCGGCAGCAGCATCGCGCAGAGCCTGCAGCGCGCCATGCTGCTGGAACAGGAGCACGACCTGGCCGAGGGCCTCCAGCAGGCGATGCTGCCGCGCCGCCTGCCCTCCGTCGACGGCGGCGAGATCGCGGTCCGCTACCGCTCCGCGCGCATGGGCCAGGACATCGGCGGCGACTGGTACGACGTGATCCCCCTGCCGGGCGGCCGGGTCGGGGCCGTCATCGGCGACGTGCAGGGCCACGACACGCACGCGGCCGCGGTCATGGGCCAGCTGCGCATCGTCCTGCGCGCGTACGCGGCCGAGGGGCACGCGCCGGGCACGGTGATGGCCCGGGCCTCGGTGTTCCTGCACGAGCTGGACACCGACCGCTTCGCGACCTGCACCTACGTGGAGGCCGACCTGTCGACGGGCGTCCTCCAGGTCGTCCGGGCCGGGCACATCGACCCGCTGCTGCGCACCCGCGCCGGGGACTGCCGCCGGCTCCCCGTCGAGGGAGGCATGCCGCTCGGGCTCTCGGCGGAGTTCGGCCGGCTGGAGTACCCGGTGACCACCGTGGAGCTGGACCCCGGTGAAACGCTTCTGCTGTGCACCGACGGACTCGTCGAACACCCCGGCGCCGACCTCGACGACGGGGTGCGGCTGCTGACCGCACTGGTCCGCGCGGGCCCCGCCGACCTCCAACAGCTCGCCGACCGGCTGTGCGAGGCGATCGACGAGCGCGGCGGCGACGACGACATGGCGCTGCTCCTGCTGCGCCGACACGTCGAGGAGAGCCCCCAGGGCGGCGGCCGCCTCCAGCAGCACGTGGCCCCGGGCGACCCCGAGGCCCTCGTCGCGGCCCGCCACATGATCGGCGCGGCGGTACGGGCCTGGGGCGCGGGGGAGCGGGCCGACGAGATCGAGCTCGTCGCGGACGAGCTGATCGTCAACGCCCTGATGCACACCGACGGGCCCGCGATCGTGACCCTGCGCGTCCTGACGGCCCCGGACCGCCGGTTCCGCGTCGAGGTGGAGGACCGCTCCAGTGCGCTGCCGCGCCGCCGGGAGGCCGGCGACTCCGGGGTTTCGGGCCGCGGCCTGATGCTGGTGGACCGGCTGGCCGACGCGTGGGGCGTGGAATCGCGGGGCAGCGGCAAGTGCGTGTGGTGCGAGTTCGTGGTGACCTGACCGCGCGGCACCCCACCGGCACGGCCGCCGCGGGCCGCCGCGGGCCGCCCACCCCCGGCCCGACCGGCCGCCGCGGGCCGCGCCCGCTCGCGGATCGCCGCGCGGACGGTCAGGCTGGGGGCATGCCCGAGCTCCCGGAGGTCGAGGCCCTGAGGGAGTTCCTCGACGAACACCTCACCGGGCGGGTGGTCGCGCGCGTCCTCCCGCTCGCCGTCAGCGTGCTCAAGACCTACGACCCGCCGCTCGCCGCCCTCGAAGGGCAGACCGCGGGCCCCACGGCCCGGTACGGCAAGTTCCTCGACCTGCGCATCGGCGTGCTCCACCTCGTCACCCACCTGGCCCGGGCCGGCTGGCTGCGCTGGCACGACACCCTCCCGGACCGCCCTCCGCGGCCCGGCAAGGGCCCGCTCGCCCTGCGCGTGGCCCTGGAGGGCGGCGGCGGCTTCGACCTCACGGAGGCGGGCACGCAGAAACGCCTCGCCGTGTACGTGGTCGAGGACCCCCAGGAGGTGCCGGGCATCGCCCGGCTCGGCCCCGACCCGCTGGCCGAGGGCTTCGACCGGGACGCGTTCGCCGGCCTGCTGGCGGGGGAGCGGCGGCAGATCAAGGGGGTCCTGCGCGACCAGGGCGTGATCGCCGGGATCGGCAACGCGTACAGCGACGAGATCCTGCACGCGGCGAAGGTCTCACCGTTCAAACTGGCCTCCGCCTTCGACGAGGAGCAGGTCACCCGGTTGTACGAGGCCGTACGGGGCACCCTGCGCGAGGCGGTCGAGCGCGCCCACGGCACGGCCGCCGGGCAGCTGAAGGCCGAGAAGAAGAGCGGGCTGCGGGTGCACGGGCGGGACGGGGAGCCGTGCCCGGTGTGCGGGGACACCATCCGCTCGGTGTCGTTCGCGGACTCCTCGCTCCAGTACTGCCCGACCTGCCAGACCGGCGGCAAGCCGCTCGCCGACCGCAGGCTGTCCCGTCTCCTCAAGTGAGCCGTAGACTCCCGCTCCATGTCCCTGGAGCAGCCGACCCCGCCGCCCCGGCGGGAGACCGTCACGGGCGTGCCGCGCGGTGGCCGCCGCCGTCCGCCCGCGCACACCCCGGCCCGCTCCGAGATCTCCGAGCAGACCACCCTGGGCGCCACCTACGTGCGGGCCCTGATGCGCAGCCAGCTGCGGGCCGGGCTGTGGGTGCTGGCCGCGCTCGGGGTGCCGGCCGCGGTCCTGCCGGTCCTGCTGGTGCTGCCGGGGGCGGCCTCGGGGCCGCTGGTGTGGGTGGCGCTCGGGCCGGCGGCGTACCCGCTGCTGTGGCTGACCGCCCGCCGGTACGTGAAGCGGGCCGAGCGCAACGAGGCCGACTTCACCGGCCTGGTGATGGACCCCGCCGAGGCCCCGGCCCCCCAGCGCCGCCTGTAGCCCCACCCGGCTTCGCCGCCAACTCCGACCTCGCTGCCAGCTCCGGCTTCGCCGGCACAATCCAGCCTCGCCGGCGTTTGAGGCGCGGGTCCGGGCGGAGCCCGGGTGGAAGGCTGTGAAGGGGTCATCGGCCGGGCGAC
>NZ_JBEYXK010000062.1:0-42904 GCF_040645035.1 Streptomyces sp. NPDC046876
GCTGGGCTCATAACCCAGAGGTCGCAGGTTCAAATCCTGTCCCCGCTACTGAAGACCGAAGGCCCGGATCCTCTGGATCCGGGCCTTCGGCGTTTCCCCGGGACCGGGGCCGGTGGCGACCGGCCGGCCGGGCCCGCGCATGCGGCAAGGGCCGGATCCAGCGGATCCGGCCCTTGCCGTTCGTTTTCGTTCCTACGCGCCCGCGCACTCCGGGCACACGCCGCGGTAGGTGACCTCGACCGCCGAGACCACGAAGCCGAACCGTTCGCCGTCCGGCAGGTCGGCCAGCGGGTTGCCCGCCGGGTGCACGTCGCGGATCGCGCCGCACTGGGCGCACACCAGGTGCTGGTGGGGCCGGTGGGCGTTCGGGTCGTACCGCTTGGCCCGTCGGTCCGTGGAGACCTCCAGGACCTCGCCGAGGGACACGAGCTCGCCCAGGGTGTTGTAGACGGTCGCCCGGGAGATCTCGGGCAGCTTGTCCACCGCGCGCGCGTGGACCTCGTCCGCCGTCAGGTGCAC
Organism: Streptomyces sp. NPDC046876; assembly: GCF_040645035.1. Taxonomy (NCBI): domain Bacteria; kingdom Bacillati; phylum Actinomycetota; class Actinomycetes; order Kitasatosporales; family Streptomycetaceae; genus Streptomyces; species Streptomyces sp. NPDC046876. The sequence goes on from NZ_JBEYXK010000062.1 coordinate 520, forward strand.
GTGGTCACCGTCGAGCACCTCCGCCACCACGCGCCGCTGTGCGGTCATGCGCCATCCGCGTTCGCGAAGTCGTTCCAGCAGGTCACTCATGGCACCAGCCTAACAGTGAGGGACCGGGTGTAACTCCCGATCACGTGTGGACTTGGATGCTTGCTTGACTTAGACAAAGTCCATCGTAGGATCGAGTACGGCAAAGGCCAAGGACAGGACAGACATGCACGGCATGGCACCAAAGACGCAGGAGGCGCACGTGACGCAGGGACCGCTCACCACGGAGGCCGGGGCTCCGGTCGCCGACAACCAGAACAGCGAGACCGCCGGCGTCGGAGGCCCCGTCCTCGTCCAGGACCAGCTGCTGCTCGAGAAGCTCGCCCACTTCAACCGCGAGCGCATCCCGGAGCGCGTCGTGCACGCCCGCGGCGCCGGCGCGTACGGCACCTTCACGGTGACCGCGGACGTCACGCAGTACACCCGCGCCGCGTTCCTCTCCGAGGTCGGCAAGCAGACCGAAACGTTCCTGCGCTTCTCCACCGTCGCGGGCAACCTCGGTGCCGCCGACGCCGTGCGCGACCCCCGCGGCTGGGCGCTGAAGTTCTACACCGAAGAGGGCAACTACGACCTCGTCGGCAACAACACCCCGGTGTTCTTCATCAAGGACGCCATCAAGTTCCCCGACTTCATCCACACCCAGAAGCGCGACCCGTACACCGGCTCGACCGAGGCGGACAACGTCTGGGACTTCTGGAGCCTGTCGCCCGAGTCCACCCACCAGGTGACCTGGCTGTTCGGCGACCGCGGCATCCCCGCCTCGTACCGCCACATGAACGGCTACGGCTCGCACACGTTCCAGTGGAACAACGAGGCCGGCGAGGTCTTCTGGGTCAAGTACCACTTCAAGACCGACCAGGGCATCAAGAACCTCACCCAGGCCGAGGCCAACCGGCTCGCCGGCGAGGACCCCGACAGCCACCAGCGCGACCTGCGCGAGGCCATCGAGCGCGGCGAGTTCCCGACCTGGACCGTCCAGGTCCAGATCATGCCGGCGGCCGACGCGGCGACCTACCGCTTCAACCCGTTCGACCTCACCAAGGTGTGGCCGCACGAGGACTACCCGCCGATCGAGATCGGCAAGCTGGAGCTCAACCGCAACCCGGAGAACATATTCGCCGAGGTCGAGCAGTCGATCTTCAGCCCGGCGCACTTCGTGCCCGGCATCGGCCCGTCCCCGGACAAGATGCTCCAGGGCCGCCTCTTCGCCTACGGCGACGCCCACCGCTACCGCGTCGGCATCAACGCCGACCACCTGCCGGTGAACCGCCCGCACGCCACCGAGGCGCGCACCAACTCCCGCGACGGCTTCCTCTACGACGGCCGCCACAAGGGCGCGAAGAACTACGAGCCGAACAGCTTCGGCGGCCCGCACCAGATCGACCGCCCGCTGTGGCAGCCGACCCCGGTCTCCGGCGCCACCGGCGACCACGCGGCGCCCGTCCACTCCGAGGACGACGACTTCGTCCAGGCGGGCAACCTCTACCGCCTGATGTCCGAGGACGAGAAGGGCCGTCTGATCGAGAACCTGGCCGGGTTCATCGCCCAGGTCTCCCGTGAGGACATCGCCGAGCGCGCCATCGACAACTTCCGCCAGGCGGACGGCGACTTCGGCAAGCGGCTCCAGGTCGCGGTCCAGGCCCTCCGCGGCTGACCGCTGCTCGCCGAGAGCTGAAGGGCCGGACCCCCGTCGGGGGTCCGGCCCTTCCGGCTATGCCGCCACGGTGCTGCGCCGGGCCGGCACCCAGCAGCGGATGATGTCGCGGACGGACACGATGCCCACGGGTCCGCCGTGCTCCAGCACGATCAGATGCCGGAAGCCGCCGTGGGCCATGGCCTCGGCGGCCTCCTGGAGGGTGGCCTGCGGGGTGCAGAACACGACGTTGTTGGTGGTGTGCGCGCCCACGGACTCCCGGTCGGGGTCGTGTCCCGCGCCGAGGGAGTTGAGGATGTCCCGTTCGGTCAGGATGCCGATGCCGCTGTGGTCGGGGTCGAGGACGACGGCTGCGCCGACCCGGCGGCCGGACATCAGGCAGGCCGCCTGGCGGAGGGTGTGTGCGGGGCCGAGGGTGAGGATCACGGTGCTCATGGCGTCACGGACGATCATGAAGAGAGCCACCTCCTGGGGTGTCCCTCCGCCCGGGTGGGGTGCACGGCGTGCAGGCCGTCCCGGCAGGTCCGGAAGGACCGGAGGGCCGGGACTTAGAGAAGGCCTTCACAAGCGCACAAGCGGAGGATTCTCAGATTCCCACGGCCACGGAGGGTCATCAAGAGGGCGCACCCGGTTGTCCGGGCGCAGGCCCGGCGGCCGTCTCAGGCGCGGGGGCGCAGGTAGCCCAGCATCTCGTCGTGCAGCAATCCGTTCGAGGCCGCCGCGTTCCCGCCGTGGACGCCGTCCACCCCGTCCAGGCTGGTGAACCGGCCGCCCGCCTCCTGCACCACGGCCGCGATCGCCGCCATGTCCCACAGGTTCAACTCCGGCTCCGCACACAGGTCGAGCGAGCCCTCCGCGACCATCATGTACGGCCAGAAGTCCCCGTAGCCGCGCGTGCGCCAGCACTGCCGCGTCAGGTCCAGGAAGCCCTCCAGCCGGCCCTGCTCCTCCCAGCCGCTCAGCGAGGAGTACGCGAACGAGGCGTCCCCCAGCGAACCCACCTGCGACACGCCGATCCGCGTCGGCTCGCCCAGCGCACCCCCGGCGTACGCGCCGGAGCCCTGCGCCGCCCACCAGCGGCGGCCCAGCGCCGGAGCCGAGACCACGCCCACCACCGGCCGGAAGACCCCGTCCGTGCCCTCCTCCATCAGGGAGATCAGCGTCGCCCAGACCGGGACGCCGCGCACGTAGTTCTTCGTGCCGTCGATCGGGTCCACCACCCAGCGGCGCGGGCCGCTGCCCTTCAGGCCGTACTCCTCGCCGAGGATGGCGTCGGCCGGCCGCGCGGCCTCGATCCCCGCCCGCACGGCCTCCTCGGCCGCCCGGTCCGCCTCGCTCACCGGGGTCATGTCCGGCTTCGTCTCGACCTTCAGGTCCAGGGCGCGGAAGCGCTGCATGGTGACGTCGTCCGCCGCGTCGGCGAGTTCGAGGGCGAGGCGCAGGTCATCGTCATAGTCGGGCATGGCCGAACAGTATCGGGACGGCGCAGGGCGGGCGAACGCCGTCCACAGTGCGACCCCGAGGCGCCCTTGACAGGATCTGGCGGTCCGTCAAATCCTGGCGGGGGAGTCGAGCGGGGAGGCACAGATGCCGGCAGCCCGGGAGTCCTTGCTGGAAGCGGCGGGAGTGGCGCTCTTGGCGCGCCCCTGGCCGTCCGTGCGGATGGTCGACGTCGCGGCCGCCGCCGGCGTGTCCCGGCAGACCCTCTACAACGAGTTCGGCGGCAAGGCGGGGCTGGGCCGCGCCCTGGTGCGCCGCGAGGCCGACTGGTACCTCGACGGCGTGGACCGGGTCCTGCGCTCCCCGGCCGGCAGCGGCGAGCGCCTCGCCTCGGTCGCGGAGTGGACCGTGCGGGCCGCCCGCGCCCGTCCGCTCGTACGGGCCCTGCTGACGGGCAGCTGGGACGGGAACCTGCCCGTGCCGCCCGGCCGGGGTGCCCGGCCCGGGGTGCCCGCGCCGGGGCCCGGGGACCTGGCCCGGGCCGTGCGCGACCGGGCCGCGGCCGCGCTCGCCGCGGCGGAGGGGGCGCAGCGCTGCGAGCTCGCCGTGCGCCTCGCGCTGTCGTACGTGATAGCCCCGGCCGAGGAGCAGGGGCTCGCGGAGCTGATGGGGCTGCTGCGGCTGGTCAGTGAGCCGAGCCGGACAGCTGGAGGCCGATGACGCCCAGGATGACCAGCGAGATCGAGACGAGCTTGAGGGTGGAGACCAGGTCGCCGAGGAAGACCATGCCGTAGATGGCCGTGCCGGCGGCCCCGATGCCCGTCCACACCGCGTACGCCGGCCCGACGTCCAGCTTCTTCAGGGCCAGGGTCAGCAGGCCGAAGCTGCCGAGGGCGAAGGCGGCGAAGGCGATCGTCGGCCACAGGCGGGTGAACCCGTGGGACAGCTTGAGGCAGACCGCGAAACCGGTCTCCAGCAGTCCGGCGGCGACGACCAGCAGCCACGCCATGGCGAATGCCTCCCCGCGTCAGGTGACATCGCGTCACACGGTGCGATTAAGCATTTAGCCCGACGATGCGCTCGGCAAACCCGCTCGAACCGGTGCCGGAGGGTCAGTCCCCCTCGCGGCGCTCCCGCGTCCCCAGCAGCCGCCGCAGCGAGAACAGCCGGGCGGGATCCGCATGGCCGTCCGCCACCCACGCGTCGAGCGCGCAGTCCGGCTCGTCGTGGCTGCACGCGCGCGGACAGTCCTCCGTACCGGGGACCAGGTCCGGGAAGGCCAGGATCACCCGGGAGGGGTCCACGTGGTGCAGGCCGAACGAGCGCACGCCCGGGGTGTCGATGACCCAGCCGTCCCCGGAGGGCAGCGGCAGCGCCAGCGCCGAGGTCGTGGTGTGCCGGCCGCGGCCCGTCACCGCGTTGACGTGGCCGGTGGCGCGCTGGCGGCCCTCGCCGACCAGCGAGTTCACCAACGTGGTCTTGCCGACGCCCGAATGGCCGACGAACGCGGTGATCCGGCCGGTCAGCCGCTCGCGCACCCGCTCCGCCGCGTCCCCGGCGGCGAGCTCCTCGCGGTTGGTCACCACGTAGTTCACGCCCAGCGTCGCGTAGATCTCCAGGATCTTGTCCGGGGAGGTCAGGTCCGACTTGGTCAGCACCAGCAGCGGCTCCAGCCCCGCGTCGTACGCGGCCACCAGACAGCGGTCGATCATCCGGGGCCGCGGCTCCGGGTCGGCCAGCGCCGTGACGATCGCCAGCTGGTCGGCGTTGGCGACGACCACCCGCTCGTACGGGTCGTCGTCGTCGGCGGTGCGCCGCAGGACCGACTTGCGCTCCTCGATCCGCACGATCCGCGCCAGGGTGTCCTTGTTGCCGGACAGGTCGCCGACGAGCCAGACCCGGTCGCCGACCACGGCCGCCTTGCGGCCCAGCTCGCGGGCCTTCATGGCGACGACCGTGCGGTCCTCCACCAGACAGGTCAGCCGACCCCGGTCGACCGTCAGGACGAACCCCTCTGCGGCGTCCTCGTGCTTGGGCCGCTTGCTGGTCCGCGGCCGGTTGCCCTTGGGGTTGGGGCGGGAGCGGATGTCGTCCTCGTCGGTGTGCTTGCCGTACCTGCGCATGACGCTGCCCTACGCTCCCGAGCCCGCGAGCATGTCCGTCCACATCCTCGGGAAGTCCGGCAGGGTCTTCGCGGTGGTCGCCACGTTCTCGATCTGCACGCCCTCCACGGCCAAGCCGATCACCGCGCCCGCGGTGGCCATCCGGTGGTCGTCGTAGGTGTGGAAGACGCCGCCGTGCAGCGGGCGCGGCCGGATGTGCAGGCCGTCCTCGGTCTCGGTGACGTCGCCGCCGAGCCCGTTGATCTCCGCGGTCAGCGCCGCCAGCCGGTCCGTCTCGTGCAGGCGCAGGTGCGCCACGCCGCGCAGGGTGGACGGGGAGTCGGCCAGCGCCGCGACGGCCGCGATGCCGGGGGTCAGCTCGCCGACCTCGCGCAGGTCCACGTCGATGCCGTGGATCTTGCCGCTGCCGGTGAAAACCAGCCCCGAGTCCGTCAACTCGCAGGAGCCGCCCATCTCCGTGAAGATCCGCCGCAGCTCGTCGCCGGGCTGCGTGGTGCGGCGCGGCCAGTCCGGAACGGTGACCGTGCCGCCGGTGATCAGGGCCGCGGCCATGAACGGCTGCGCGTTGGACAGGTCCGGCTCGACCACCATGTCGCGGCCCAGCAGCGCGCTCGGCGCGACCCGCCACACGTTCGGCTCGCCGCCCGCCTCGGGGGTGTCGACCTGGGCGCCCGCCGCCCGCAGCATCTCCACCGTCATCCGGATGTGCGGCATCGACGGCAGGGTCGCGCCCACGTGGCGGACCTCCACGCCCTGGTTGAAGCGCGGGGCCGAGAGCAGCAGCGCCGAGACGAACTGCGAGGAGTTGCTCGCGTCGAGCTCCACCGAGCCGCCCTCCAGCGCCCCGCCGCCCTGGACGGTCAGGGGCAGCGCGCCCCGGCCCTCGTCGTCGATGCGGGCGCCCAGGCCCCGCAGGGCCTGGATGACCTGGCCGAGCGGGCGCTCGTAGGAGCGCGGGTCGCCGTCGAAGCGGATGTCGCCGGAGGCGAGGGTGGCGACCGGGGGCAGGAAGCGCATGACCGTGCCGGCGTTGCCGACGTCCACGGTGGCCGGGCCGTGCAGGGCCGCCGGGATGATCCGCCAGGCCTCGCCGCCGTCGCCGCCGCGCGAGCTGGAGGACGCGGTCTCCTCGATGCCGACGCCCATCGCGCGCAGCGCGTCCGACATCAGCTGGGAGTCGCGCGAGCGCAGCGGGCGGCGCACCCAGCCCGGCTCGGCGGCCAGCGCGGCGAGCACGAGGGCGCGGTTGGTGACCGACTTCGACCCGGGCACGGTGACGGTGGCGTGGACGGTTCCGTCGGCGTGCGGGGCAGGCCAGAGGGAAGGGAGCGCGGGGGTCTCGGTCATGGCCACCACTTTAGTGGCTCCGTTGCAGCCCCCATCGTGTTCGAGCCGCGCCCGCGGCACGGTCTCAGAGGGTGAGAAGCCAGCGCCCGCCGCCGATGAGCGAGCACAGCGAGACCACGTGGAACAGCAGCAGCCACACCACCGGGTGGGTGTGGGTCAGCCGCCCCAGCTGATCCGCGTCCGACTCCGGGGCCGCGCCGTGCCGGCGCTGCGCGCCCAGCTCGAAGACCGGCCGGACCCCGCCCAGCAGCAGGAACCACACCACCGCGTACGCGAAGACCGCCTGGACCTCGGCGGAGGCGAGCCAGGACGCCGCCACGAAGGTGCCGCCCGTCAGCACCACCGTCAGCAGGCCCCACGCGTTGCGGACCATCACCAGCAGCGCGAGCAGCAGCGCGGTCGCCGCCCACAGCAGCACCGTGATCCGGTGCGCCGACAGCAGCGCGGCCCCGCCGAGCCCGAGCAGCGGCGGCGCCATGTAGCCGGCGGCGAGCATCAGCACCATCCCCGGGCCGGTCGCCCTGCCGTGGGTGAGGGTGACGCCGCTGGTGTCCGAGTGCAGCCGGATCCCCTGCAGGCGCCGGCCAGTGAGCAGGGCCAGCAGACCGTGGCCGCCCTCGTGGGCGATGGTGATCGCGTTGCGGGAGACCCGCCAGACCGGGTGCGGCGCGACGACGGCCAGCGCGGCCAGGCCCGTCGCGACCACGAGCCACAGGGCCGGCGGGGTCTGTATGCCGGTGAGCCGGTCCCACAGGCCGGCCGGGGTGGTGCTGTCCATAGGGTGGCGGACTCCTTGCGGTGGAGACGGGGGGACATGGCAGTGTGGCAGCCATGTGCGGACGGTATGCAGCCAGTCGCGGCCCCGAGGACCTGGCCGAGGCCTTCGGCGTCGAGCGGTGGGAGCCGGAGGAGTGCCTGGCCCCCGATTTCAACGTGGCGCCGACCAAGCAGGTCCACGTCGTCCTGGACCGCCCCCTCAAAGACGCCGCGAGCCCGCGTCCGGTTCGCCAGCTGCGCGTCCTGAGGTGGGGCCTGGTGCCTTCCTGGGCCCAGAACCCCGACGGTGCAGCCCGGATGATCAACGCCCGGTCCGAGACCCTGGCCGAGAAGCCGTCCTTCCGCCGCCCCTTCGCGCAGCGCCGCTGCATCATCCCCGCCGACGGCTACTACGAGTGGGTCACCGCACACGACGAGCGGCGCCTGGAGGTCGAGGGCAGGAAGAAGCGGGCGCGCAAACAGCCCTACTTCGTCCTGCCCGCCGACGGGTCCGTCTTCGCCATGGCCGGCATATACGAGTTCTGGCGCGACCGGACCCTGCCGGACCAGCACCCGCAGGCCTGGTGGGCGACCTGCTCGGTGATCACCGCCGAGGCCGAGACCGGACCGCTCGCCGCCGCCCCCGCCGACGGGCCGCGCTCCCTGTCCGAGATCCACCCCCGGATGCCGCTCATGCTCACCCCGGACCGCTGGGACGCCTGGCTGGACCCGGCGAACACCGACACCGAGGGCTCCCTGCAGCAGCTGCTCGCGCCCCCGCCGGGCGGGCTGATGCGCGCCTTCCCGGTCTCCACCGCCGTGAGCAACGTACGCAACAACGGCCCCGAGCTGCTCCAGGAACTGGCCGCGCCGGAAGAGGGCACCCTCTTCTAGCTCCTTCCGGCTTCCGGCTTCCGGCTTCCGACTTCCGGCCCCGGCAGGATGGGGCCATGACCACGCGCACCCAGAGCCTCGACACCCCCGCGGGCCCGGCCCGCATCACCTGGCACACCGCCCGCGGCGCCCGGCTCGTCCTCGCCCTCGGCCACGGCGCAGGCGGCGGCATCGAGGCCCGCGACCTGCAGGCGCTGGCCGCCGCCCTGCCGCCCCGCGGCATCACGGTGGCCCTGGTCGAGCAGCCGTGGCGGGTCGCCGGCAAGAAGGTGGCCGCCGCGCCCAAGGTGCTGGACGACGGCTGGCGGGGCCTGTGGCCCGCGCTGGCGAAGCCGGGCCTGCCGGTCGTGGCCGGCGGGCGCAGCGCCGGGGCCCGGGTGGCCTGCCGGACCGCCGCCGAGCTCGACGCGGCCGCCGTGCTCGCGCTCTCCTTCCCGCTGCACCCGCCGGGCAAGCCCGAGAAGTCCCGGGCCGAGGAGCTCACCGGGGCCGGGCGGCCCGCTCTCGTCGTCCAGGGCGGGCGCGACCCCTTCGGCCGGCCCGCGGAGTTCCCGCCGCCGACCGCGCAGACCCCGTACGAGCTCGTCGAGGTGCCGGAGGCCGACCACGGCTTCGCGGTCCCGAAGAAGGCCGGGGTGACCCCGGAGCAGACCCTCACCGTGATCACGGACGCGGTCGCCGCCTGGCTGGACCGGCTGTCCCCGTGATCCGGCCGGCCCGGTCCCGCCCGATGTGACGGACTGCGCACCGCCCCGGCCCCGCCCGGGAATGCCGGGGCCGACTCCCGGTGTTGTGCCGGATGTCGGAACGCAGGGATCGCGTCGGAGGAGTGGGAAGCGCATGACCCAGGTCATCAGCCAGAACCGTCCGCAGGCCGAGGGGCTGGAGTGGACGGTCCTGCCCGGGCCGCGGCGCAGCACGCTCCGGGCGGCGGAGGGCCGGGAAGGTCGACTATTCTCCGATTCGAGCGGGTCCGCTTTCGGAGCCGTCACGCAGTCGGAGGAGGTGGGTCCTGTCGCTGGGACCGACGAAGGCCACGCGGAGGAGACGTCCGCCGAGCGCAACGCGCGCTTCGAGCGGGACGCCCTCGGCTACCTCGACCAGATGTACTCGGCCGCGCTGCGCATGACGCGCAATCCGGCCGACGCCGAGGACCTGGTCCAGGAGACGTATGCCAAGGCGTACGCGTCCTTCCACCAGTTCCGCGAGGGCACCAACCTCAAGGCGTGGCTGTACCGCATTCTGACCAACACGTTCATCAACTCCTACCGCAAGAAGCAGCGCGAGCCGCAGCGCAGCGCCGCGGAGGAGATCGAGGACTGGCAGCTGGCGCGCGCCGAGTCGCACATGTCGACGGGACTGCGTTCCGCCGAGTCGCAGGCGCTCGACCACCTGCCCGATTCGGATGTGAAGGAAGCGCTGCAGGCCATTCCGGAGGAGTTCCGCATCGCGGTCTATCTTGCCGACGTAGAAGGGTTTGCGTACAAGGAGATCGCGGACATCATGGGTACACCCATCGGTACGGTCATGTCGCGACTGCACCGTGGCCGCCGTCAACTCCGCGGAATGCTGGAGGACTATGCCCGCGAGCGCGGGCTGGTCCCCGCCGGCGCGGGAGAGTCGAACGACCTGAAAGGCTCGGGCTCATGAGCTGCGGAGAGCCGCACGAGACGGAGTGCTCGGAGGTACTTGACCACCTCTACGAGTTCCTGGACCACGAGATGCCGGACAGCGACTGCACGAAGTTCGAGACGCACTTCGGCGAGTGCAACCCCTGTCTGGAGAAGTACGGCCTGGAGCAGGCCGTGAAGAAGCTGGTGAAGCGTTGCTGCGGCTCGGACGACGTGCCGAGCGATCTTCGCTCCAAGGTGATGGGGCGGATCGAGCTGATCCGTTCCGGGCAGGCCGTGCCCGACCACGACGTCACCGCGGACCCCGCAGCGGGCTGATCCCGGCCGATCGAACAACCACCCCCGGAAGTGCCCTTCGTTCACCCGAAGGTGCTAATCCGGGGGTGCCCGTATGGCCCCGTACGAAAATGTGCCCCACTTCACGGGAGGGGCCCACCTATTCTCCCCCTTCGGTACCGGTGCGTTGCCGGTAGCGGCTTCCACCGCCCAGGGGAGGAGAGCGCCATGCGGGAACTGCCCCCGGCAGCGCGCGGCCTCGTGCTGTGCACCGTCCTCGCGGCCCTCGCCTGCGCCGCCCCGGTCCTCCTCGACCCCGCCACGGCCGCCGCCACCGCTGCCACCTCCGCCCCCGCCGCCTTCCGGCCGTCCGCCGCGGTGCTCGCGCTGCTCTGCCTCGGCTGCGAGCTGGCCCGTGCCCGCCCCCTGCCGGGCCGCCGCGCCGGGGGTGCCCCCGAGGGCACCGGCCCCTTCTTCCCCGTGCTGCTCGCCGCCGTCTTCCTGCTGCCCCCGGCCGCCGCCGCGCTCACCGCACTGCCCGGCGGGCTCGCGGGGCCGGCGGGCCGGCCCGCCGCCGCGGTGCGCCGGATCTGGCACGCAGCCCAGCAGGCCGTCGCCGCCTGGGCGGCGGGATGGACCTTCGCGCTGCTCGGCGGACCGGCCGCGCTGCCCGGCGGCACGGATCCGGCCGCCCCGGTGACCGCCGACTTCCCGTACGCCCTGCTTCCGGCGGCGGCCGCGGCCGCCGCCTTCTGCCTCGTCCTGACCGCCCTCGACGGGGCCGTCCTCGCCGCCGCGGAGCGCCGGCCCGCGCGGAGCGCCTGGCGCGGGCTGCTCTCCCGGTCCCTGGGCCCGTACTGCGTGCAGGGCGTCGCCGGGCTGATGATGGCCGTCCTGTGGCGCAGCCCCTACGGGCTCCCCGCCGCTCTGCTCGTCCTGCTGCCCCTGTACGTCTCCGCCCGGGTCCTCGGCCGGTACCACCGCGAGCGGGCGGCCCACCAGGCCACGGTCCGGGCACTGGTCCAGGCCGTCGACATCAAGGACCGCTACACGCGCGGCCACGGCGAGCGCGTCGGCCAGGCCTCCGCGATGATCGCCCGCGAACTGGGCATGACGGGGGACCGGCTGGAGACCGTCCGCATCGCCGGGATCCTGCACGACATCGGCAAACTCGGCGTCCCCACCCGGCTGCTGCGCAAGGCCGGGCCGCTGACGCCGCAGGAGCGCCGCGTCATCGAACTGCACCCCGAGTACGGGCACGAGATGGTCCGCGGCATCGGCTTCCTCGGCGAGGCCCGCGCGGCGATCCTGCACCACCACGAGCGGGTCGACGGATCCGGCTACCCCTACGGGCTGACCGGCGAGCAGATCCCGGTGGCGGCCCGGGTGGTGGCGGTCGCCGACGCCTTCGACGCGATGACCTCGACCCGCTCCTACAGCCGGGCCCGGCCGGTGCCGGCCGCGCTGGCCGAGCTGGAGCGGTGTGCGGGGGCCCAGTTCGACCCGGCCATGGTGCGGGCGCTGGTCGACGCAGTGGGCCGGTACGGCTGGCATCCGGTGGTCACCGCCGACGCCGACCTCCCGCCGGCCGCGCCCGGCACCTCCGCCCTGCCCGGGATACCCGCGCAGCCCCGGGAGGCCGCGCAGCCCCGGGAGGCCGCGCAGCCCCGGGAGGCCGCGCAGGGCCGGAAGGCCGCCCCGGCCGCCGCGGCCGAGGGCGGCGACGGCCCGTGAGCGGCGCGGGCGCCACGGGCGCCGCCCCCCGGGCCGTGCGCGCGGCCGCCGCGGTGCTGGCCGCGGCGGGGCTCGGGCACACCCTGTGGCACGGCCTGGTCGAGCCCGGCACCGCGACGGCCTTCGGCGCCCTGATCGCCCTCGGCGAGCTCGCCCGCCGTGACACCCCGGCCGTCCGCGGCCCCGGACCCGGGCAGCCGGCGGCCGAGGACCGCCGGCCCGCGCCGCTCGGCGCCGCCGCGGCCCTCGCGTACGCCCTGCTCGGCCGGGACGCGGCGCAGCCCGCCCACCACGGGGTGCTCCAGACCGTGGCGGTCGTCGTGGCCGCCGCGCTGGTCGGGATCGTCCCGCACATCGCCCGGGGCCGCGGGCCCGCCGCCGACCACCTGGCCCGCCACGTCCTCACCGTCGCCTTCGCCGCCGCCTGCTGCCGGCCGCTGCACAACGCCGGACGCCTCGAGCAGTGGCTCGGCCCAGGCCCCGGGGTGGTCCTCCACCTCGTCCTGGTGCTGCTCCTGACCGCCCTGTGCGACGCCGTGCTCGCCGCCGCCACGGCCCGGGCCCGCCCGGGCCGGCCGTACGGGCCGCTGCTGCGCGACGAGCTGCGCGCCCGGCCGGGCATCGGCTCGGCGATCGGCGCCACCGCCGCCGTGACGGCCCTCGGCGCGGCCGCCGCGGGGCTGTGGGCGCTGCCCGTCTTCTGCGTGCCGCTGCTGCTGGCCCAGCTGTCCTTCCACCGGATCGCCGAGGTCCGCACCGCCTACCGCCAGACCATCACCTCCCTGGCCCGCGCCACCGAGATCGCCGGCTGCACCCGCCCCGGCCACGCCCGCCGGGTCGCCGAGCTGAGCTGCGCCGTCGGCCGGGAGCTGGGGCTGTCGCAGCGGGAGCTCAGGGTGCTGGAGTACGCCGCGCTCATGCACGACATCGGCCAGCTGTCCCTCGTCGACCCGGTCCCGGGCGGCGCCACCGCCCATCTGCCCGCGGCCGAGGCCCGCCGGATCGCCGGGCTCGGCGCGGAGGTGGCCCGGCAGACCGGGGTGCCCGCCGAGGTCGCCGTCGTGGTGGAGCGGCAGGCGGACCCCTACCGGGAGCAGCCCGTCGCCGCACGCATCGTGCGCGCGGTCAACGCGTACGACGACCTGGCCGGCGGGTCCCGTCACCCGGGCGGCTCACTGGCCGCCCTGGAACAGCTCCGGCTCGGTACCGGGCGCGACTACCAACCGGAGGTCGTGGAATGCCTCGCAAGGGTTCTGGCCAGGGGGGGACGTGACAGAGTTGTTCCCGTTCCACCTGGGTAACCCATGGGTAATGAGCGGCCGTCCGAGCGGGCATGGTTGGATGCCAGTAGGAGCGTCCGTGGGTGTCCGCAAGGCTGCACCGTTGTCCCCAAGCAGGCGGGAATCGTGAGGATCTTCGGGAAGGTACGGCATCGGCCCTCCGCCTCGTGGCGGCAGGCCACCGACCGCGCGTTCACGCTGATCGGCGACGGTCGGTACGAGGACGCGGGCGCCCTGCTGACCAGAGCCGCCGACCTGGAGCCCTGGCTGTCGGAGTCCTGGTTCAACCTGGCGCTGCTGCACAAGTTCCGCCACGACTGGGAACAGGCGCGGGCCGCCGGACTGCGCGCCGTGGCCCTGCTCGACCGCGAGGCCGGCGCCCCGGACTGGTGGAACGTCGGCATCGCCGCCACCGCGCTGCAGGACTGGCCGCTGGCCCGGCGCGCCTGGCAGGCGTACGGGCTGAAGGTCCCCGGCGACCCGCACGGCAAGGGCGGCGAACCGGTCGGCATGGAGCTCGGCAGCGCCGCCGTCCGGCTGTCGCCCGAGGGCGAGGCCGAGGTGGTCTGGGGCCGCCGGCTGGACCCGGCCCGCATCGAGGTGCTGTCGATCCCGCTGCCGTCCTCCGGGCGGCGCTGGGGCGAGGTCGTCCTGCACGACGGGGTCCCGCACGGCGAGCGGGTCACCGCGGCCGGGCCCTCGTACCCCGTCTTCGACGAGATCGAGCTGTGGGCGCCGTCCCCGGTACCGACCTGGGTGGTGCTGCTGGAGGCGGCCTCCGAGGCGGACCGCGACGCCCTGGAGCAGCTGGCCTCCGACGCGGGCTTCGCCGCCGAGGACTGGTCCTCCTCCGTGCGGCTGCTGTGCCGGACCTGCTCGGAGAGCGTCATGCCGAGCGGCGAGGGCGACGGCGAGCACCTGGATCCGCACGACCACAGCGAACCGGGCCACCCCGGCCCGCTGGGGCACCGTACGGCCGGCTCCGGTCTGCTGTGGGTCCCGGAGCGCGAATGCGGCATCGCCGCGCCCGCCGGGCTGGTGCGCGGCCTGCTCGACGGCTGGGTCGCCGACAGCCCGGACACCCGGGAGTGGCGGGATCTCGAAGAAGTCTGCTGACGCGGCACCGTAGGCTGTACCGGCACATTGGTGAACGGGTGGATTTACGGAAGGCGTACGTCGGACATGGCGCAGCAGGAGAACGAGGTCGTCGAGGTCGTGAACGACGGGTACGTCGTGGACACCGAGAACTGTGCGGAGCGCGAGCTCGCCCACCGCGAGCGCGGCACCGCCCGCCCGATCACGGTGGTCGGCAACCCGGTGCTGCACCGCGAGTGCAAGGACGTCACCGAGTTCGGCGACGAACTGGCGCAGCTGATCGACGACATGTTCGCCAGCCAGAAGGCCGCCGAGGGCGTGGGCCTGGCCGCCAACCAGATCGGCGTGGACGCCAAGGTCTTCGTCTACGACTGCCCGGACGACGAGGGCGTGCGCCACACCGGTGTCGTGGTCAACCCGAAGCTCGTGGAGCTGCCGGCCGGCTCCCGCGTCCTGGACGACTCCAACGAGGGCTGCCTGTCGGTCCCGACCGCGTACGCCTCCCTGGCCCGTCCGGACTACGCCGAGGTGACCGGCCAGGACGCGCAGGGCAACCCCATCAAGGTCCGCGGCACCGGCTACTTCGCGCGCTGCCTCCAGCACGAGACCGACCACCTGTACGGCTACCTGTACATCGACCGGCTCTCCAAGCGGGACCGCAAGGACGCCCTGCGCCAGATGGCCGAGGGCACCCCGCGCTACGAGACCGTCCCGAACGAGTAGCAGGGAAGTCCACCAAGCGACAGCGGACCGGCCGGGAGCCCGCAGGGCCCCGGCCGGTCCGGTGGTGCGCCGGCGGTCCGCGTGGAAGGACCGCCCGGTCCGGCAGTCCTCGTCCTAGAAGTCCTCGTCCAGGTCGACCGTGCCCTCGACGGCGACCTGGTACGCCGACGGGCGGCGCTCGAAGAAGTTCGTCAGCTCCTGGACACCCTGCAGCTCCATGAAGGAGAACGGGTTCTGCGAGCCGTACACCGGTGCGAAGCCGAGGCGGACCAGGCGCTGGTCGGCGACGCACTCCAGGTACTCGCGCATCGACTCGGTGTTCATGCCCGGCAGGCCGTCACCGCACAGGTCGCGCCCGAACTGCAGCTCCGCCTCGACGGCCTCCTTCAGCATGTCGGTGACCTGCTGGCGGAGCTCGTCGTCGAAGAGGTCCGGCTCCTCCTTGCGGACGGTGTCCACGACCTCGAACGCGAAGTTCATGTGCATGGTCTCGTCGCGGAACACCCAGTTGGTGCCCGTCGCCAGGCCGTGCAGCAGACCGCGCGACCGGAACCAGTACACGTACGCGAAGGCGCCGTAGAAGAAGAGGCCCTCGATGCACGCCGCGAAGCAGATCAGGTTCAGCAGGAAGCGGCGGCGGTCGGCCTTCGTCTCCAGCCGCTCGATCTTCTCTACCGAGTCCATCCACTTGAAGCAGAACTGGGCCTTCTCGCGGATGGAGGGGATGTTCTCCACCGCCGCGAACGCGGCCGCGCGGTCGTCCGGGTCGGGCAGGTAGGTGTCCAGCAGCGTCAGGTAGAACTGGACGTGCACGGCCTCCTCGAACAGCTGGCGCGACAGGTACAGGCGCGCCTCCGGGGAGTTGATGTGCTTGTACAGCGTCAGGACCAGGTTGTTCGCGACGATCGAGTCGCCGGTCGCGAAGAACGCCACGAGGCGGCCGATCATGTGCTGCTCGGCCGGCGTCAGCTTCGCCAGGTCGGCCACGTCCGAGTGGAGGTCGACCTCCTCCACCGTCCACGTGTTCTTGATCGCGTCCCGGTAGCGCTCGTAGAAGTCCGGGTAGCGCATCGGGCGGAGCGTCAGCTCGAAGCCCGGGTCCAGGAGGTTCTTGTCGGTGGAGCTCATTACTGGCAGGCCTCGCAGGACTCGGGGTTCTCAAGGGAGCAGGCCAGCGCCTCGGCGTCGAGGGCCTGCGGCAGCTGGGTGGGGGTGGCCGGGACGGCAGCCGGGACGGCGGTGCCGGAGGCGGCGCGGGCGATCTTCGTCGCCGGGCGCGAGCGCAGGTAGTACGTGGTCTTCAGACCCTGCTTCCAGGCGTACGCGTACATCGACGACAGCTTGCCGATCGTCGGCGTCTCCATGAACAGGTTCAGCGACTGCGACTGGTCCAGGTACGGGGTGCGCGCCGCGGCCATGTCGATCAGGCCGCGCTGCGGGATCTCCCACGCCGTGCGGTACAGCTCGCGGATCTCGGCCGGGATCCAGCCGAAGCCCTGGACCGAGCCGGAGGAGTCGCGCAGCGCCTCGCGGGTCTGCGCGTCCCACACGCCGAGCTTCTTCAGGTCCTCCACCAGGTAGCCGTTGACCTGGAGGAACTCGCCCGACAGCGTCTCGCGCTTGAACAGGTTGGACACCTGCGGCTCGATGCACTCGTACACGCCGGCGATCGAGGCGATCGTCGCGGTCGGCGCGATGGCCAGCAGCAGCGAGTTGCGCATGCCGGTGGCGGCGATCCGGGCGCGCAGCGCGTCCCAGCGCTCCGGCCAGGCGAGCTCGACGTCGTAGTGGTCGGGGTGCAGCACCCCCTGGGCGGTACGGGTCTGCTCCCAGGCCGGGAGGGTGCCGTGCTTCTCGGCGAGGTCGGCGGAGGCTTCGTAGGCCGCCAGCATGATCCGCTCGGCGATCTTCGTGGACAGGGCCTTGGCCTCGGCCGAGTCGAAGGGCAGGCGCAGCTTGAAGAAGACGTCCTGCAGACCCATCGCGCCCAGGCCCACCGGACGCCACTTGGCGTTGGAGCGGCCGGCCTGCTCGGTCGGGTAGAAGTTGATGTCCACGACCCGGTCGAGGAAGGTCACGGCGGTGCGGACCGTCTCGTCCAGGCGCTCCCAGTCCATGCCGCCCGTCTCGGCCAGCACGAAGGCGCCGAGGTTGACCGAGCCGAGGTTGCAGACGGCCGTCTCGCCGTCGTTGGTGACCTCGATGATCTCGGTGCACAGGTTCGAGGAGTGGACGACCGTGCCGGGCAGCGCGGTCTGGTTCGCGGTCCGGTTGGAGGCGTCCTTGAACGTCATCCAGCCCTGGCCGGTCTGCGCGAGGGTGCGCATCATGCGGCCGTACAGGTCGCGGGCCGGCATGGTCTTCTTCGCCAGGCCCGCCGCCTCGGCCTTGACGTACGCGGCGTCGAACTCGGCGCCGTACAGGTCGACCAGCTCGGGCACGTCGGCCGGGGAGAACAGCGACCACTCGCCGTCGGCGTTCACGCGGCGCATGAACTCGTCCGGGATCCAGTGGGCCAGGTTCAGGTTGTGCGTGCGCCGGGCGTCCTCACCGGTGTTGTCGCGCAGCTCCAGGAACTCCTCGATGTCCGCGTGCCAGGTCTCGAGGTAGACGGCGGCGGCGCCCTTGCGGCGGCCGCCCTGGTTCACGGCGGCGACCGAGGCGTCGAGGGTCTTCAGGAACGGGACGATGCCGTTGGAGTGGCCGTTGGTGCCGCGGATCAGCGAGCCGCGGGCGCGGATGCGCGAGTACGACAGGCCGATGCCGCCGGCGTGCTTCGACAGGCGCGCGACCTGGTGGTAGCGGTCGTAGATCGAGTCGAGCTCGTCCAGCGGGGAGTCCAGCAGGTAGCAGGAGGACATCTGCGGGTGCCGGGTACCGGAGTTGAACAGCGTCGGGGAGGACGGCAGGTAGTCCAGGCGGCTCATCAGCCGGTACAGCGAGGCGACTTCCTCGACCGCCTCGACGCTGTCGTTCTCGGCGAGGCCGCACGCCACGCGCAGCATGAAGTGCTGCGGGGTCTCGATGACCTGGCGGGTGATCGGGTGGCGCAGCAGGTAGCGGCTGTGCAGGGTGCGCAGGCCGAAGAAGCCGAAGCGGTCGTCGGCGCCCTCGGCGAGGGTGTGCTCGACCAGCGCGTCGAGGCGGGCCGCGTGCAGGCGGACGAACTCGGCGGTGCGGTCGGCGATCAGGCCCTCGCGGTGGCCGACCTCGACGGAGGCGGAGAAGGAGGTGGCCCCCTGGCCCGCGGCCTCCTCGGCGACGGCGAGCGTCAGCAGCCGGGCGGCCAGACGGGAGTACGCCGGGTCCTCGGAGATCAGGCCCGCGGCGGCCTCCGTGGCCAGCCCGCGCAGCTCCGCCTCGTCGGCGTCGGCGCTGCGGCCGCGCAGCGCGGCGGCTGCGACCCGGCCGGGGTCGGTGTCGGGGAGGTCGGCGGTCAGCTCGGTGAGGGTCCGCAGAAGCGCGGCCCCAGGGCCCCCGCCCTCGGTTCCGTTGTCGGACGGGTCGGACTCGGCGCGCGGTGCGGAAGGCGCGATGGTCACGGGGGGAGCTCTCCCTCGCTCGGCTCCGGGACACCGGCGGCGGGGGAGCGAGCGGGCGCACGCGGGCAGGGGCCCGCCAGGGCAGCACCGCGCGGCGTCCACCGGCCCAACCGCGGGGCCCGGACGTGGTCGGCACCCGGGTCGGTCGATCCGGGCGCACCGTCGGCAGGTCCTCGGACTTCGGTGACACCGATGGAGGCGTACTTCATACCGTTGCGGGACAGTTCCGGATTCGCACCGGATTCCCCTGCGTCGACAGCGAGGATGAGCATACATGTGGGGGGGCCTGTCTGTGCGACCCCCTAGATGTTGTGTCGGGCCCTTGCTGAGCGTGGTGTTACAGCTCCAGTCGGTAGGTGAGCAGCGTGAGCGCGGGGATCGGCGACCAGTCCAGTTCCGGGGTGCGCACGAAGCCCAGGCGGGAGTAGATCCGCTGGGCGCCGCGCATCGCCGGCTGGGTCGACAGGACGATGGCGGTGACCCCTTCGAGGGCCCGCGCCCGCTCGATGCAGGCCCGGACGAGGGCCTCCCCGACGCCCTTCCCGCGGGCCTCGGGGGCCACGGCGAGCATCCGGAACTCGGCCTCGTGCGGCCCGGCGACGTCGGCGAGCGGGCTGCCGGGCGCGGCGAAGGTCACCCCGCCGAGCACCTGCCCGTCCTGCACGGCGACCAGCACCTCCCCGACGCCGACCCGGCCCGCGACGTCGCGCAGCACGTTCAGGTAGGTGTCGTCCTCGTTCTGGTCGAGCAGCCCGTCCCCGGTGTAGGCCTGCCCGGTGATCTCGCCCAACCGCCCGTACTCCGCGGGCTCGGCGGCCCGGATGTCGATGTCCATGGCATCGAGTCTGCCGGACGGGTGTCGGCGCCCGGCGCTATCGTCGGAAGCAGCACCGTCGAGGAAGGCGAGCGAGGCATGAGCATCATGACCGACCGACGTCCCCACATGTTGACTGAGGAGTTCGAGACCCTCGCGCGTATAGCCGCCAGAGAGGTCGAGGGGCTGCGGCTGGAGTTCATCGACGGAAAGCTGGGGGTCAAAGCGGTGCCTGACGGAGATCACGACCGCATCGTTGTGTGGCTCTCGCGCATTTGCATGCAGCACCGGCCCGAGGTGTGGCTTCATGTGGAACGTGGCCTGAAGGTCGAGCAGTACCGCTCCGGTCGGGCACGCCCGGACGCGTCTCTTGCCCCGGACGGGGCATTCGAAGGGCAGGGGGAGTGGGCTGACCCCGCTCCCGTCCTGATGGTTGTCGAGGTCACCTCGTACGACTCCGACACCGACGAACGCGATCGCAAGGAGAAGCCCCGCGCGTACGCGGCGACAGGGATCCCCGTGTATCTCCTCATCGACCGGGACAACTGCCTGGTGCACGTCCACAGCGAGCCCGACGGGCAGCTGTATGAGACGGTCCGCACTGTCCCCTTCGGCAAGGACGTCGAACTGCCCGACCCTCTCGGCTTCACCTTCCCGACCGAGCCCCTCAAGGACTGGGTGCGCTGAGCCGGTGCGCGAGAAGGGCCCCGCCGATGCGGCGGGGCCCTTCGTCGTACGCGGGACGGCTCAGCAGCAGCGGAAGCCCTTGCGGGGGTCCGCCTCGCGAGCGTCGGTGCGGGCGCGTTCGAAGGCGCGGCGGGTCATGACCTCGGCGGCCGGGTCGTGGGAGCGGGCGTGCGCGACGTACCGGTCGTACGCCGCCTCGCCCGAGAACTCCCGTACGTAGTGCCGGGCCTTCGCCAGCGCCCCGCGGACGCCGCGGACCCCGCTCACGCCACCGGCTCCTTGGCGCGGCCACCGCCCGAGTCCAGCCCCGCGGCGGCGAGTTCCGCCCGCTCCTCCGGCGTCGCGATGAGCCCGGCCGGAGCGATGATCTTCGACTCGGTCCACGGGACCTCCGAAAGGCTGACCGCCTCCGGGCTGCGGACGGCCTTCAGGCAGGTCCGGGCCGCGTCCAGCAGCACGATGACGATCAGCGCCGCGAAGAGCGCCGACAGCACCCCGTCGACCGTGGCATTGGTGACGACGGTCTGCATCTCGTCCATGTTCTTCGCGGGCTTGAGCACCTGCCCGGCGTCGATGCCGGCCTGGTACTTGTCGCGCTGGGCGAAGAACCCGACCTTCACGTCGTCCGAGAAGACCTTCTGGTAGCTCGCGGTGAGGGTGACGGCCACGTCCCACGCGAGCGGAACCCCGGTCACCCAGGCCCACTTCAGCCGCCCGGACTTCACCAGCAGCGTCGTACAGACGGCCAGGGCCACGGCCGCGAGCAGCTGGTTC
Organism: Streptomyces sp. NPDC046876; assembly: GCF_040645035.1. Taxonomy (NCBI): domain Bacteria; kingdom Bacillati; phylum Actinomycetota; class Actinomycetes; order Kitasatosporales; family Streptomycetaceae; genus Streptomyces; species Streptomyces sp. NPDC046876. The sequence goes on from NZ_JBEYXK010000062.1 coordinate 21,338, forward strand.
GCGATGCCGAACAGCGGGAAGAGCTGGTTGATGCCGCCCAGCGGGTCCTTCACGCCCACCCACAGGAAGTAGCCCCAGGCGCCCACGACGAGCGCGCTCGTCACCCACACGCCCGGCTTCCAGCTGACGTCCTTGAAGGACTTGTGCACGTTGCCGAGGGTGTCCTGGAGCATGAACCGGCCCACGCGGGTGCCCGCGTCGAGCGTGGTGAGGATGAACAGGGCCTCGAACATGATGGCGAAGTGGTACCAGAACGCCTTCATGCCGGAGCCGCCGAGCACGGAGGAGAAGATCTCCGACATCCCGAGTGCGAACGTCGGCGCGCCGCCCGTGCGGGAGAGCAGGGTGGCCTCCTCCACGTCTTTCGCGGCCTGCGCGAGGAACTCCGGCGAGATGGCGAAGCCGAAGTTGCCGACCGCCTGCGAGGCGGTCTGGACGGTCGCGCCGACGACGCCGGCGGGGGAGTTCACCGCGAAGAACAGCCCGGGCTCGATGATCGTGGCCGCGATCATCGCCATGACGGCGACGAAGGACTCCGTCAGCATGGCCCCGTAGCCGATGACCCGGACCTGGGTCTCCTTCTGGATCATCTTCGGGGTGGTGCCCGAGGAGACCAGGGAGTGGAAGCCCGAGAGCGCGCCGCAGGCGATGGTGATGAAGACGAAGGGGAACATCGACCCGGCGAAGACCGGTCCGTCGCCGCGGGCGGCGAAGTCGGTGATCGAGGGCATCTTCAGGGTGGGCATGGCGATGACCACGCCCAGGGCGAGCAGTGCGATGGTGCCGACCTTCATGAAGGTGGAGAGGTAGTCGCGCGGCGCGAGCAGCATCCAGACCGGCAGCACCGAGGCGACGAAGCCGTACGCCACCATCCAGATGATCAGCGTCTCCTTCTCCAGGGTGAAGGTGGACGCGAGGGAGGACTCCGCCACCCAGCCGCCGGCGACGATGGCGAGCAGCAGCAGGGCGACGCCGATGACCGAGACCTCGGTGACCCGGCCCGGCCGCAGCACGCGCAGGTAGAAGCCCATGAACAGGGCGATCGGGATGGTCATGCCGATGGAGAACACGCCCCACGGCGAGTGCGCCAGCGCATTGACGATGACCAGGGCGAGCACCGCCAGCAGGATGATCATGATGGCGAACACGGCGACCAGGGCGGCGGCTCCGCCCACGGGGCCGATCTCGTCCCGGGCCATCTGGCCGAGCGAGCGCCCGTCGCGCCGGGTGGAGAAGAACAGGGTCACCATGTCCTGGACGGCACCGGCGAAGATCACGCCGGCGACGATCCAGATGGTGCCCGGCAGGTAGCCCATCTGCGCGGCGAGGACGGGACCGACGAGCGGGCCCGCACCGGCGACCGCGGCGAAGTGGTGGCCGAAGAGCACGCGCCGGTCGGTGGGGTGGAAGTCGACACCGTTGTCAAGGCGTTCGGCGGGGGTGGCCCGCGTCTTGTCCACCCTCAGGACCCGGTGGGCGATGAAGCGCGCGTAGAAGCGGTAGCCGATGGCGTACGAGCCCAGCGCCGCGGCGAGCAGCCAGGCGGCGGAGATCTCCTCGCCGCGCGAGAGCGCCAGCACGCCCCAGCCGATGGCCCCGACGAGGGCGACGAGCACCCAGACGGCAACCGACTTCGGCGTCATGCGGCCCGATGCGGAAAGCGAGTCCGGGTCGGTGCCCGAACTCGCTGCGTTCCGTTCTGTACCTGTTGCTTCCGGTTCCGGCATGATCCTCGTCCCCTCGTTGATCATCTGCGAAAGTGCAGGGAATCTACGGGGGCGCGCCCGATGAACGTAAGCCCCCGTCCGTATAGCGGAACGAGAGTCAACTACGGATCAGACGGCGGGGCGCTGGAGACGGGCTACGAATTTGTATCGATCGCCGCGGTAGACCGAGCGGACCCATTCCACCGGCTCGCCGTCGGCGTCCAGGGAGTGGCGGGAGAGCATCAGCATCGGCAGGCCGACGTCCGTGCCGAGCAGGCCGGCCTCGCGCGGGGTGGCGAGCGAGGTCTCGATGGTCTCCTCGGCCTCGGCGAGGCGGACCCCGTACACCTCGGCCAGCGCGGTGTAGAGGGACGTGTACTTGGCCAGTGACCGGCGCAGCGCGGGGAAGCGCTTGGCGGACAGGTGGGTGGTCTCGATGGCCATCGGCTCGCCGCTGGCCAGGCGCAGGCGCTCGATGCGCAGCACCCGCCCGCCGGTGGCGATCTTGAGCAGCCCGGCCAGGGTGTCGTCGGCGGTCACGTAGCCGATGTCGAGGAGCTGGGAGGTGGGCTCCAGGCCCTGGGCCCGCATGTCCTCGGTGTAGGAGGACAGTTGCAGCGGCTGGGAGACCTTCGGCTTGGCCACGAAGGTGCCCTTGCCCTGGATGCGCTCCAGCCGGCCCTCGACGACGAGCTCCTGCAGGGCCTGGCGCACGGTGGTGCGGGAGGTGTCGAACTCGGCGGCGAGGGTGCGCTCGGGCGGTACGGGCGTGCCGGGGGGCAGCGTTTCCGTCATGTCGAGCAAGTGCCGCTTGAGTCGGTAGTACTTGGGTACGCGCGCGGTGCGAGTGGCCGCCCCGCCCTCCGGCTCGGTGGTCGCCCCTTCGGTGGCCATCGCCGCCCGCCTTCCCGACTCCAGTTTCGCTGCCGTCACCGGCTCCTCCGATATGTGCGGTCACATGGTGACACGGGTGGGAGGGCGGGCTTCCGCCCTCCCCCAGGTGTCGGTCCGGTAACGGACCCGGCACCCGATCATTAGACCCTTGACACCCCTAAAGGTCTAGGCCAAGCTCCCGGTTACTGGTCTACACCAATATGGATCAGATCCCGGCCCCACGGGCAGTACTTCGTACAGGTGTCACCGCGGCGGGCGAGGGAAGTTGCAGGCAGCATCCCTGAGGAGGGTGGCGTGAAGCGCAAGCTCATCGCGGCGGTCAGTGTCGCGGGCATCATGGCCGGTGTCGCAGCGTGTGACAACGGTGGCGACGACAAGGGCAAGACCGACGCGGGCGGCGCCAAGGAGATCACCGTCTGGGTGATGGACGGTTCCGCGCCCAAGACCTGGATCGACGAGGTCAACAAGGAGTTCTCGGCCAAGCACCCCGGTGTGACGGTCAAGGTCGAGGTCCAGGCCTGGAAGGGCATCCAGGAGAAGGTCACCACCGCCCTCTCCGAGAACACCCCGCCGGATGTCCTCGAGCTCGGCAACACCCAGACCGCCGGCTACGCGGTCACCGGCGGCCTGGCCGACCTGACCAAGGACAAGGGCAAGCTCGGCGCCGACGCCTGGCAGAAGAGCATGCTCGAGTCGGCCGAGTACGAGGGCAAGCTCTACTCCGCCCCCTGGTACGCGGCCAACCGCGTCGTCGTCTACGACAAGAAGGCCTTCGAGAAGGCCGGCGTCACCCCGCCGAAGACCCGCGACGAGTGGCTCGCCGGCCTGGACAAGCTGAAGGCCTCCGACCCGTCCACGCAGCCCCTCTACCTCCCCGGCCAGAGCTGGTACGTCCTCGCCGGCCTGATCTGGGACGAGGGCGGCGAGCTCGCCGTCAAGGACGGCGGCAAGTGGAAGGGCCGGCTCGGCACCCCGCAGGCAGCCTCCGCCATGGAGTTCTACAAGAAGCTGCAGTCCTACTCCACCGCCCCGAAGGACAAGGACGAGGCCACCCCGCAGCAGTCCACCGACGTGGTCCCCAAGGGCGGCGTGGCGTCCTGGATCGGTCTGGGCTGGGAGGCCGGCGGCGCGGAGAAGGCCCTGAAGGAGGCGGGCAAGGAGGCCGACTTCGGCTACTTCCCGATCCCGGGCAAGACCGCCGACAAGCCCGGCACCGTCTTCCTCGGCGGCTCCAACCTCGCCGTCGCCGAGCGCTCCAAGAACAAGGAGCTCGCCAAGGAGTGGCTGGCCCTGGCCGCCGGCAAGGACCAGATGACGAAGTTCGCCGCCGAGGGCAAGGGCGCGTCGCTGCCGAACCAGGCCGCCGCGAACTTCACCCCGGCCGCGGGCTCCTTCGCCGAGGCGATGGGCAAGGCCGGCGTCAACGGCCGGATCACCCCAGTGACCCCGGGCTGGGCGAACGTCGAGACCGAGCCCAACCCGATCAAGGAGTTCATGACGAAGGTCCTGAAGGGCGAGGACGCCGCCAAGGCGGGCGCGGACGCGGACAAGGAAATCGCGAGCCGCATCAACAAGTAAGCCCCCAGCACCAACCGCAGCATTGCGCGCAGCACCAACCGAAGCACCAACCGCAGCACCACCCGCAGTACCGGCAGTGAACGCACCGGGGGGTGCGGCAGGCGCCCTCGGCGTCCGCCGCGCCCCCGGTCGCGCACGGAGCCACAGTCAACCGCGAGGAAACCAAGACATGACCGTGCACTCCCAGGGGGCGGCGACCGCTCCACAGGACGCACCGCACCAGGCCGGAAAGTCGCTCCCCTCGGGCTGGCTGCCGTACCTGCTGGTCGCCCCGGCCGTGCTCAGCATGGCCGCACTGCTGCTGTACCCGCTGGCCAAGAACGTGATCCTGTCCTTCCAGAAGGTCGACAAGATCGAGTTCATCCAGCGCAAAGCGCCCTTCAACGGGGTGGCGAACTACACCCAGCTGCTGGGCGACTCCCACTTCTGGACCGTCGTCGTCCGCACCTTCGCCTTCACGGCCGCCAACGTCGCGCTGATCATGGTGATCGGCAGCCTGCTCGGCCTCCTGCTGAACCGCCTGGGCACGTGGATGCGCCTGGTGCTGTCCATGGCCCTGGTGATGGCCTGGGCGATGCCGATCGTCGCCTCCGTCACCGTCTTCCAGTGGCTGTTCGACGAGCAGTTCGGCGTCATGAACTGGGTCATGCGCACGCTCGGCTTCTCCGGCTACGAGCAGCACAACTGGTTCGAGACCGGCTGGTCCACCCTGGTGATCGTCACGGTCCTGGTGGTCTGGGGCTCCGTCCCCTTCGTCGCCCTCAACATGTACGCGGGCCTGACCACCGTCGGCGCCGAGCTGTACGAGGCGGCCCGGATGGACGGCGCGAACGGCTGGCAGACCTTCTGGCAGGTGGTCTTCCCGAACCTCAAGCCGTTCTTCCTCGTCACCACCTTCCTCGAGGTGATCTGGGTCTTCAAGGCCTTCACCCAGGTGTACGCGATGAACCGCGGCGGCCCTGACCGCGCCTCCGAGACCCTGCCCGTCTTCGCCTTCGTCGAGGGCCAGAGCCAGGGCCACTACGCCCTCGCGGCAGCGATCTCCGTCCTGACGATCGTGATGCTCGTGGTCGTCATGTCCTTCTACTTCCGCCTGATCCTGAAGCAGGAGGAGGAGCAGTGAGCACCACCACCGCGCCGAAGACCACCCCCGCCGCCTCCGCCGAGCCGACGCAGAAGGCGAAGTCGGGGGCGAAGGCCCGGAAGCTGCGCACCCGCCGGCCCGTCCGCCCCGGAGCCGTCGCGAAGAACCTGGGCGCCCTGGCCGTGGCCCTGGTCTTCGTCTTCCCCGTCTACTGGATGTTCTCCTCGGCCTTCAAGCCGTCGGGTCAGATCCTCGCCAAGGACCCGGTCTTCGTCTTCACCCCGACGCTGGACAACTTCACCAAGGCCACCGGCGTCGAGATGTTCTGGACGTACGTGCAGAACAGCCTGATCGTCACCGTCGGGGCCGTCGTACTGGCCCTGCTCGTGGCCCTCGCCGCGAGCTTCGCGATCGCCCGGATGAAGTTCAAGGGCCGCAAGGGCCTCGTCCTCGGCGTGATGATGGCGCAGATGGCCCCGTGGGAGGTCATGGTCATCGCCATGTACATGATCGCCCGGGACGCGGAGATGCTGAACAGCCTAGCCCTGCTGACCGCGATCTACTTCGTGATGGTCCTGCCCTTCACCATCTGGACCCTGCGCGGCTTCATCGCCGCCGTCCCGGTGACCCTGGAGGAGGCCGCCCAGATCGACGGCTGCACCCGCGGCCAGGCCTTCCGCAAGGTGATCTTCCCGCTGCTCGCCCCCGGCCTGATGTCCACCTCGCTCTTCGGCTTCATCACCGCCTGGAACGAGTTCGCGATGGTCCTGATCCTCAACAAGGACAAGTCCGCGCAGACCCTGCCCCTGTGGCTGACCCAGTTCCAGACCGCCTTCGGCAACGACTGGGGCGCCACCATGGCCGCCTCCTCGCTCTTCGCGGTGCCCGTCCTCGTCATCTTCGTCTTCCTCCAGCGCAAGGCCGTCGGCGGCATGACCGCCGGCGCGGTGAAGGGATAACGCCACATGACCGTCCTTGCGCAGCCCACCGACACCCTCACCCGGGACGCGCTCGCCGTCCTCCAGCCCGGCTTCGAGGGCACCACCGCCCCGGCCTGGCTGCTGCGCCGGGTCTCCGAAGGCCTCACGGCCGTCGGCCTCTTCGGCCGCAACATCGAAAGCCCCGGCCAGCTCGCCGCGCTCACCGCGCAGCTGCGCGCCGAGCGCGAGGACCTCCTGGTCGCCATCGACGAGGAGGGCGGCGACGTCACCCGCCTCGAGGTCCGCGGCGGCTCCTCCTTCCCCGGCAACCTGGCCCTCGGCACCGTCGACGACACCGCGCTGACCCGCGCCGTCGCCCGCGAGCTCGGCCGCCGCCTCGCCGAGTGCGGGGTCGACCTCAACTGGGCCCCGTCCGCGGACGTCAACTCCAATCCGGACAACCCGGTCATCGGCGTCCGCTCCTTCGGCGCCGACACCCGCCTCGCCGCCCGGCACACCGCCGCGTACGTGGAGGGCCTGCAGGCCGCCGGCGTCGCCGCCTGCACCAAGCACTTCCCCGGCCACGGCGACACCAACGTCGACTCCCACCACGCCCTGCCGCGCATCGACGCCGACCTGGAGACCCTCGCGGCCCGCGAACTCGTCCCGTTCGAGGCCGCCATCGCGGCCGGTTCCAAGGCCGTGATGAGCGCGCACATCCTGGTGCCCGCCCTCGACCCGGTCCGGCCGGCCACCCTCAGCCCGCAGATCCTGACCGGGCTGCTGCGCAAGGAGCTCGGCTACGAGGGCCTGATCGTCACCGACGGCATGGAGATGAACGCCATCGCCGGCACCTACGGCATCGAGTGCGGCTCGGTCCTGGCCATCGCCGCCGGGGCCGACGCGATCTGCGTCGGCGGCGGGCTCGCCGACGAGGCCACCGTCCTGCGGCTGCGCGACGCCCTGGTCGCGGCCGTACGGGAGGGCACGCTGCCCGAGGAGCGGCTCGCCGACGCCGCCGCCCGGGTCCGCGCGCTGGCCGAGTGGACCCGTACGGCACGGGCCGCCCACGCCGCGCCGGGCGCGCCGGAGGGGAGCGCGCCCGGCATCGGCCTGGAGGCCGCCCGCCGCGCGGTGGCCGTCCACGGCACGGCCGCGCCGGTCACCGGGCCGTACGTCGCCACGCTCGCGCCCGCCCCGAACATCGCGGTGGGCGACGAGACCCCGTGGGGCGTGGCCGCCGAGCTGGCCGCGCTGCTGCCGGGGACCGCGTCGGGCGTGTACGGCGAGGGCTCCGCGGCCGGGGAGATCCTGGCCGCGGCGGGCGGGCGCACGGTCGTCGCGGTGGTCCGCGACGCACACCGGCACCCGTGGATGGCCGAGGCCGTCGATGCGCTGGTCGCGGCCCGCCCGGATACCGTCGTCGTCGAGATGGGCCTGCCGCGGGCCGAGCCGCGCGGCGCGCTGTACATCGCGACGCACGGTGCCGCGCGGGCCTGCGGCCGGGCGGCGGCCGAGGTCATCGCGGGGGTCTGACCAGCCCCCGGTCCGCGCCCGTGCCCCCGGACGGCGTCCGGGGGCACGGGTGTTGCCACAGGCGTCAGGACATGCTCCACACGGTCAGCCGGGTGAAGAACTCGGGCTTGCCGTCGTTCGGTTCGACCCGGTCGATCTGCATCATCGCGAGCTTGCCCTCGAGGGTGACGGTGCACAGGATCCGGCCCGCGGTGAGCTCCTTGTCGATGGTCGCGGCGTCCAGCCGGCCGGAGAGCGCATTGGCGCCCACCGCCGTGCGGCAGGCGTCGGGGGCGGGGGAGTCGCTCAGGCCGGTGGGGGTGGCGAAGACGATCTCGTGGTTGTCGGGCGGCCCGCCGACGATGGCGTACGTCAGCTCGATCCGGCCGTTCTGCGCGCCCGACGGGAAGGCGCTGGGCGTGTCCAGGTCGAACTGCGTGTAGCCGGTGGACGGCCAGCGCAGGGCGAAGGACTGGTTCTCGAAGAGCACCTTGTACGTCTTGCCCTTCGGGGCGGCGGCGGACGCCGTGGCGGCCGCCGGGCTCGGCGAGGTGCCACCGGAGCCGGACGGGCTCGCGGCGGGGGACTGCGCGCCCGCGCCCGGGACGGCCGGCTGCCCGGCGGCGCCCCGGTCCGCGCCCTTGTCCGGTGTCTCGTCGCGCAGGTACACGTACCCGCCGGCCGACAGGGCGAGCAGGGCCAGCGCGGTGACGCCCAGCGTCAGCGGCCGCGCGCCGCGGTGCGCCGGCGGGGCGGCAGGTGCCGGCGGGGCCGGTGGGGCCGGCGGTGCGGCGCCCGCGCCGGTGCCGGACGGACCCCAGCCCCCGGTTCCGGAGCCCCCGCCCGGGCCGGGTGCGTACGGGGCGGCCTGCGGCGGCAGCGGCCGCCCGCCCGCGGTGCCCCCGGCCACCGGGCCGGCGGCCGAAGGCGCCGCGGCCGCGGTACCGGCGGTCGCGGGGCCGGCGGCGCCCGCCCCGGGGCCCGTCGCGCCGTACGGGCCCGACCCGGTGGCCGGCGCCGACGTGTACGGCGGCTGCGTGGTCCCGCCGCCGTACCCCGCCGGAGCCTGCGGCGCCGCGGTCTCCGCCCGCGCCAGCGCCTGCACCTCGCGCTCCCGCCGGGCGATGTCCTGGGCCACCGGCCCGGGCAGCCAGCCGGCGAAATCGCGCAGCGGCCGCCCGCTCAGGTCCTGGCACAGCCCGGCCAGTGCCGACGGCGTCGGCCGGGCCCCGGGATCGGCGGCCAGGCAGTCCCGCAGGATCCCGCGCAGCGGCTCCGGGTACCCGCTCAGATCGGGCGGCCGGGTCGCGGTGTTGGCGATCTGCGTGGCCACGGTGATGGCCCCGGCCTCGCCGTACGGATGGCGGCCGGTCGCGCACACCGCGGCGATCAGGCCGAGCGAGAAGACGTCCGTCGCGGGCGTCAGCGGCAGCCCGCCGGCGTGCTCCGGCGACATGAACTGCGGGGTGCCGATGAAGCCCCCGCTGCGCGTGAGCCGGGTGGCGTCGGCGGCGCGCGCGATCCCGAAGTCGATGACCCACGGCCCGTCCGAGCCGATCAGCACGTTGCCGGGTTTCAGGTCGCGGTGGATCACCCCGGCCTTGTGCACGGCCTGGAGCGCCTCGGCCGCGCACCCGACGAGCTGGAGCACCGTGGTCATCGGCAGCGGCCCGTGCAGGTCCAGCACCTCGTCCAGCGGCAGGCCGGGCACGTACGCGGTGGCGAGCCACGGCCGGGGCCCGCCCGTGTCGTGGTCGACGACCGGGACGATGTGGTAGCCGTGCACTTGCCGGGCCGCCAGGGCCTCCTGCTCGAAGCGGCGCCGGAACCCCGGGTCCTCCGCGTACTCGCGGCGGATCACCTTCAGGGCCACGGGCTGGTTGCCGCGGGTCCGGGACAGGTACACCGAGCCCATCCCGCCCTCGCCGATCCGTGCCAGGAGCCGGTAACCGGCCACCTCCCGGGGGTCCTCGGGGCCGAGCCCCGCCAACGGGCGTCCTCGACCTGTGGTGTTGATGCGATCACCCTCCGTCGTCACGTCGGCGATGCTATATCTGGCCACGACGACGCCGACGGGAAACCGCGGAATCCGCGGCAGCGCTGACGGAGGCACACCTGTGGAACGCCACCTGGCCGCCTCGGCCGAGACGGCCGACTACCTCATCGACCTCTCCAACATCGTGCGCCGCACGGACATCGGGCCCCGGGGGCCGCGGTCCCTGCTGCGGCTCGGGCTCGTCGTGCGCGCCCTGATGGAGGCCACCGGGGACCCGGACGTCTCGGCGTACGCGGTCGCCGACGCGAGCCTGCTGGGCGGGCACGCGGAGTTCACCGATCCGGAGGACGTCCGCCGCCTGCGCCGCTGGGTGGCCGAGGAACGGGTGGAGGAGGTCGGCGACGCCGACGAGCGGATCCTGGAGCTCGCCCGGATGACGGGCCTGCGCGTGGTGACCGGCGACCACTTCGTCGACCACCGCGCCGAACACGCCTGGATCCAGGGCAACACCTGGCAGTTCCTGCGCCCCGAGCCCCGCCCCGACGGAACGGTCGCCCTCGTCGCGATGGACATGGGGGTCCGCTCGGCGGCGGACATCTCCCGCCACATGGAGTTCGCGGCGCTGAAGAAGCAGGGCCTGCTCGGCCCGGCCCGCACCCCCCTGACCCAGGTGCTCACGCGGAACTGGCGCTGCCCGGAGCCCCGTTGCTCCCTCTACGACAGCCGCACGGGCGACCGGGTCCTGCTGCCCCGCATGCGCGGGGGCGCACCGACCTGCGAGCTGCACGGCGCCCCGCTCGCGGACGACGGCCCGCGCCGCGGCACGACCCAGCTGAAGGCGGTGGTGGACGGTTCCTGCGTCGCCCGGTACACGCTGGACGAGGGGGCGCGGGCGCAGGTGGGGCGCTTCCCGGGGCCGGAGGGCATCGCCCTGCACAGCCTGCTGACGCCCGAGGTGGCGGCCCGGGTCAGCCGCACCCACGTGACGGTCTCCGCGCAGGGCGGCGCGGTGCTGGTCCGCGACGTCAGCCGGTACGGGACGCGGATGCGCACCGCCGGCAAGGGCGCCGGCCTCGGGCCCTGGGCCCCGCTGCCGCCGGGCACGGACCGCCCGTTCCGCCCGGGCGACGAGGTGGAGCTCGCGCCCGGGGTCGTCCTGACCCGCAGCGGGCGGCGCTTTCCCGCGGAGCTCGCGGACGCCTGGCGCGCGGAGGCCGCGCGGGGCCCCGTACCGACCAGGGCGAGCGCCACGACCTGGCAGGCGGACCTCCCCCTGCGCCCGCCGGCGGACGCGGACGCCGGCGCAGAGCAGGGCGGGGACGACGCAGCAGGGCCGGGCCCGACGCGCTGACGGCGCCGCCCCGGCCCTACGGCGGCCGGCGCCCCCGACCCTCCCGGCCTACAGCCCCTGCCAGGCGGGCTTGTTGGCGTAGGTGTGGCGGAAGTAGTCCGCCAGCTTCAGCTTGGAGGCGGCGGCCTCGTCCACGACGACGGTCGCGTGCGGGTGCAGCTGCAGCGCGGAGGCCGGGACCAGCGCGGACAGCGGGCCCTCGACGGTCTGCGCGACGGCCTCGGCCTTGCCCTCGCCGGTGGCCAGCAGCACCAGGTGGCGGGCGTCGAGGATGGTGCCGATGCCCTGGGTGATGACGTGGTGCGGCACCTGCTCCAGGTCGTCGTCGAAGAAGCGCGCGTTGTCGACGCGGGTCTGCTCCGTCAGCGTCTTGATCCGGGTGCGGGAGGCGAGCGAGGAGCACGGCTCGTTGAAGCCGATGTGCCCGTCGGTGCCGATGCCCAGCAGCTGCAGGTCGACGCCGCCGGCCTCGGCGAGGGCGCGGTCGTACGCGGCGCAGGCGGCCGGGAGGTCCTCGGCGGTGCCGTCGGGGCCCATGAAGGAGGCCTCGGAGAGGCCGAGGGGCTCGACGACCTCGCGGAGGACCACGGCGCGGTAGGACTCGGGGTGCCCGGCCGGCAGGCCCACGTACTCGTCGAGCTGGCAGACGCGCGCCCGGGAGACGTCGACCTCGCCGGCCCTCACCTTGGCGGCCAGGGCCTCGTAGACGGGCAGCGGGGTGGAGCCGGTCGCCACACCGAGCAGGGCGTCGGGCGTGCGGCGGACCAGGGCGGCCATGGCCTCCGCGATGAGCTCGCCGCCTGCCTTGGCGTCCGGGACGATGACAACTTCCACGCGGGGCCTGCCGATCTGGAGGGTGGGTGCTGGTGTGGTATAGACCAATCTAGCAGAGCCGGGACGCCTGCGGCCCGGAAAATTCCGCCCCGTTCCATCGTCGTCCCGATCCCCGCACCCGGCCCCCCGTCGGGCGGGACGCGGGGGGCTCCACCCCTCGCGCCCCGCCCCGCGGCCGCCTACACCAGCGCGAGCTGCAGCCCCCCGGTTGCGTCCAGGTGCTGCCCCGTCACCCAGCGGGAGTCCGGCGAGGCCAGGAAGGCCACCACGTCCGCCACCTCCTCTGCCGTGCCCACCCGGCCGAAGACCGAGCGCGCGGAGACGTGCGCCCGCGCCGCGGGATCCGCCAGCCAGCCCGCGTTCAGGTCGGTCTCGATGACGCCGGGGCCCACCGAGTTCACGGTGATCCCGCGCGGGGCCAGCGCGGCCGCCAGCGAGCGGGTCAGGGTGTTCGTTGCCCCCTTTGCCGTGATGGTGGCCAGGATCGCGGGCAGGGCGATCTCCGGGGTGCCGGTCACGTTCACGATCCGGCCGCCGTCCGGCAGTCGCGCCAACCCGTGCTGGATCACGAAGAAGGGCGCCTTCGCGTTGAGCGCGTGCACCCGGTCGTAGGTCTCCTCGTCCGTGTCCGCGATGCCGGCGAAGGCGGCCGCGCCCGCGTTGTTCACCAGGATGTCGACCTGTTCGGTGTGCAGGGGGTGGGCCTCGTACGCCGCCCACAGCGCCTGCGCGTCGCCCGGGACGCCGAGCTGCGCCCCGATCGCGAAGGCCCGGCCGCCGGCCGCCTCGATCGAGGCCACCGTCTCCTTCGCCGCCTCCTCGTTGCTGCCGTAGTGCACGGCGACGAGCGCCCCGTCGCGGGCGAGCCGCTGGGCCACCGCCCGTCCGATGCCCCGGCTGCCGCCCGTGACCAGTGCCGTCCTGCCGTCGAGCACGCCCATGACGCGCCCCCCTTCGCATTTCCCTAGTGATCGCTACAGAACTACGGAACGGGACCGTACCAGATTCCGTAGCGGGCGCTATAGAATTGCGGGCATGGTGACCGGACAGCGGGGCAGGCCCCGCTCCTTCGACCGCGACGCAGCCCTGGACAAGGCGATGTTCGCCTTCTGGGAGAACGGCTACGAGGCCACGTCCATCTCCGACCTGACCGGCGCGCTGGGCATCAGCGCCCCCAGCCTGTACGCGGCCTTCGGTGACAAGCGCAAGCTCTTCGGGGAGGTCGTGGCGGTCTACGGCGGCCGGTACGGGGACTTCGCGTCCGTCGCCCTCGCCGAGGAGCCCACGACCCGCGCCGCGCTGGAGCGCATCCTGCACGAGGCGGCCGAGGTCTACACCGACCCGGCCCATCCGCCGGGCTGCATGGTGATCAGCGCGGCCGTGAACACCACCTCGCAGGAGGTGGCGCAGGCCCTGCGCGAGCGGCGCGCGGCCATCATCGAGCTGTTCGAGCGCCGGATCCGGGCGGACGTCGCCGCAGGCGTCCTGCCCGCAGACACCGACACGACGGCGCTGGCCCGGTACGCGGGGGCGGTCCTCCAGGGGATGTCCCAGCAGTCGCGCGACGGGGCGACGCGGGAGGAGCTCGAGGCGGTCGCGGAGCTGGCGATGCGCGCCTGGCCGCACTGAGACGCACGGAGAAGCACTGAGACGCACGGAGAGCCGCCGGACCGGCGGAGGCGAGGGAGTCTGCGGTTCCTCTGGGCCACGGTGCCGGGGCGGGACCCTCAACCCGCCCGGCACCGTAGCCCGGAGTACTAACGGCCGGCGGGTGTGCGGTTCCCGCGGCCGGTTGGGAGGCTGCCTGCGCGGTCAGGGCAGAGCGCGCGGCCGCCTCGATCCGTCCTCCTGTGCGGGGAGGGCGGAAGCTTACGCCAATTGTGGACTAGACCATTCTGTTCTGTCCATCCAAGGACGGGCCGGCGAAACCCGTCACTTCCTCCAACAGTACGCGGAGTCACCCCTTCCTGGATACTCCCCAGTAGTCGCCGTGGGGAAAGTCATGGCCCGAGCCCGAGGTACGCTCGCCCCGTGCCCTCCATGAACGACCTCGTACGCCAGCACACCGCTCTCGGTGAAACCGACCTGGAGTGGCTCCACCTGCTGGTCTCGGAGTGGCAGCTGCTCTCCGACCTGTCCTTCGCCGACCTCGTGCTGTGGGTGCCCACCCTCGACGGCACGCGGTACGTCTCGGTCGCGCAGATGCGCCCCAACACCGGCCCCACGTCCTACCAGGACGACATGGTCGGCCACCTGGTGCCGCGCGGCCGGCGTCCCCTGCTCGACGCCGCGCTCGACGAGGGCCGGATCGTGCGCGAGGGCGACCCGGAGTGGCGCGAGGAGGTGCCCGTGCGCGTCGAGTCCATCCCGGTGCGCCGCGAGGGCCGCGTCCTCGGGGTGATCGCGCGCAACACCAACCTGCTCACGGTGCGTACACCGAGCCGGCTGGAGCTGACCTACCTGCAGTCCGCCTCCGACCTCGCCCAGATGATCGCGGCGGGCGCCTTCCCGTTCCCCGGCCAGCAGGTCGACATGGACGCCTCCCCGCGCGTCGGGGACGGCCTGATGCGGCTCGACGCCGACGGGGTCGTCACGTACGCCTCCCCGAACGCGCTGTCGGCGTACCACCGGCTCGGGCTCGCCTCCGACCTCGTCGGGCAGCACCTGGGCACCACCACCGCCGAGCTCGCCCCCTCCCGCGGCCCCGTCGACGAGGCGCTGGTCAAGCTCGCCAGCGGCTGGGCCCCCAGGGAGACCGAGGTCGAGGGCAACGGCGGGGTGATCCAGCTGCGCGCCATCCCGCTCAAGCCCAAGGGCACCCGGATCGGCTCGCTCGTGCTGTGCCGCGACGTCACCGAGCTGCGCCGTCGCGAACGCGAACTGATCACCAAGGACGCGACCATCCGGGAGATCCACCACCGGGTGAAGAACAACCTCCAGACCGTGGCCGCACTGTTGCGGTTGCAGGCCCGGCGGATGGATTCCGAGGGCGGCCGCGAGGCGCTCAACGAGGCCGTGCGCCGCGTCGGTTCGATCGCGATCGTGCACGAGACCCTCTCGCAGAACCTGGACGAGCGCGTCGAGTTCGACGAGATCGCCGACCGCGTGATCGCGATGGTCGCGGAGATCTCGCCGGGCAAGGTGGACTGCCGGAGGGTCGGACGGTTCGGGATCCTGGACGCGGAGGTGGCCACTCCGCTGTCGATGGTGCTGACGGAGATCCTCCAGAACGCCCTGGAGCACGCCTTCACCCAAGGCGAGGGCGGCACCGTCGAGGTGACCGCGGCCCGCAGCGGCACCGGCCGCACCGACGGCCGGCTGCTGATCACGATCCTCGACGACGGCTCCGGCCTGCCCGAGGGCTTCGACCCGCAGCGCGCCGGGAACCTCGGCCTCCAGATCGTCCGGACCCTCGTCGAGGGCGAGCTCGGCGGTACGTTCGACATGGTCCGGGCGGAGCCGCGCGGCACGAAGGTCGTCCTCGACGTACCGGTCAGCCCGCAGAAGTAGCGCCGCAGCAGCCCGAAGGCCCGTCACGGAACGTGACGGGCCCTGGGGTGAGGTGCCGGTGCCGAGGCTGCGTCGGACAGCACTGAGCCCCGGACCGGAACCGCCATCGGCCAGTGGCCGGGGCGGTTCGATCCGGGGCTCGAGAGCACGTTGCTGAGCGCTATCAGGTGTTGCTACGCGCTGCGGCTCGAGGCTCGAAAGTCGATGTCAGGCGCTGGCGTTGCGCGCCCGGTTGCGAGCGGCGCGGCGCTTCATGGCGCGGCGCTCGTCCTCGCTGAGACCGCCCCAGACGCCGGAGTCCTGGCCGGACTCGAGCGCCCACTGCAGGCACTGCTCCATGACGGGGCAGCGGCGGCAGACGGCCTTGGCTTCCTCGATCTGCAGCAGCGCAGGACCGGTGTTGCCGATGGGGAAGAAGAGTTCCGGGTCTTCCTCGCGGCAAACGGCGTTGTGACGCCAGTCCATGGCTGCTCCATCTCCTTGTATTGCGGGCAGGTTGCTTGTGAATGTGAACGCTTTCACGAATCCCCCCGTGAGGGAAGGGCGACCGCCCGGCTAAGCGGAAGGTCAGTCGAGATTCGTGGAGGGGTTCTGGCGGTCTGTCCGGGAGCCGGTTCTGCGGGCTGCCCCGATCGCCATGAAGAGATTCGCAAACCTCGGACGGGGATACAACCCCTTCCGGAAAGTTTTTTTTGATTCGTCGGTGTCTACTAGGTCACAGCCCTACATCTTGAGGGTGGATCGGCGCGTAAACGTTCGACTGAAAGGACTTTGGCCCCTTCTACTCACACAATCACACGCAGTGCACGGCGAACGCCTGTGAACCGAACGCTGGTGCGCAGACCGAGGTGGTCTCCGTCCATCTGGAAAGGAAGCGGAACCTTCGAATGCAAGGTGAAGTCGGTCAGATCGTGCAGAGACACCGCATGCTTGCCGTGCGGACCGCGCTCAGGAGTCGAGGTCAGGAGCTGTGCGGCGTACCGCGCGACGGCCGGAGTTGACAAACGGCTGAGCGCCAGTACGTCAAGTGCAGTGTCGAACGACGCCTCCGGTGACGCGTACAGGGGCCGATTGCCCAGGTACGTCCAGGGCGAGGTGTTGCAGACTATCGACAGCACCAGGTCGGTCACGGGATCCGCGCCGGGACGCTCCAGCGTCACCGTGCCGTGTCGCCGGTTCGGCTCCTCCCAGAACTGGCGCATCAGCTGTCGTACATACAGAGCGTGCGTCGAACGCTTGCCGCGCTCGCGCTGCTGCTCGACCCGTCCCACGACACCCGCGTCGAAGCCGAAGCCGGCGCAGAAGGTGAACCAGCGGGCCGGGACCGACTCGTCCTCCGTGCCCGGGGCGCCGGCCGCCAGGCCCAGGCCCACCGTCCGCTCGCGGTGCTCGCGCAGCGCGTCCAGCAGGGCGCCCGTCGCCTCGACCGCATCGTTGGGCAGCCCGAGCGCCCGGGCGAACACATTGGTGGAGCCGCCGGGGACCACCGCCAGCCGCGGCAGCCGGTCCGGATCCGGGCCCTCGTGCAGCAGCCCGTTGACCACCTCGTTGACGGTGCCGTCGCCGCCCAGCGCCACGACGAGGTCGACACCGTTCTCCACGGCCCTGCGCCCCAGGTCCCGGGCGTGCCCCCGGTACTCGGTGGTCACCGCCTCCAGCTTCATCTCGCTGGCCAGCGCGTGGATCAGGACGTCGCGCGTGCGCGCACTGGTGGTCGTCGCTGCTGGGTTGGCCACGAGGAGTGCACGCATGAACGCCAGCCTACCGACCCGCCGGTACCGCTCGGATACTGCCCGTCCCCTCCGCCGCGGGGGCCGCGCGGCTACCCTGCTGGGGTGAGTACGAAGCCCACCCCCGCCC
The DNA here is from genome assembly GCF_040645035.1 of Streptomyces sp. NPDC046876. Classification (NCBI taxonomy): domain Bacteria; kingdom Bacillati; phylum Actinomycetota; class Actinomycetes; order Kitasatosporales; family Streptomycetaceae; genus Streptomyces; species Streptomyces sp. NPDC046876. The sequence continues at coordinate 38,586 of NZ_JBEYXK010000062.1, forward strand.
CGGACCGGCCGACCGCCCCCCTGCCCGGCCGGCTCACCGCAGCCGCCGCGCTCACCGCCCTCGAAGGCCTGGCGCTCGCCGGCCTCGGCATCTACATGCTGTTCGTGGGGCTGGCCGGCGACCCCGACTCCCCGCAGCAGGCCGAGACCGGCGGGATCACCCTGATCGCGCTGGCCGCCCTGCCTCTGGTCGCGGCCCGCGGGCTGCGGCTCGGCCGGCGCTGGAGCCGCGGCCCCGCGCTGATCACCCAGCTGATGGCGCTGCCCGTGGCCTGGACCCTCTACACCACCGGCGGTGCGATGATCGCCGCCGCCGCGGCGCTGGCCGCGGCCGCAGTCGCCGTCGTGGCCCTGCTGGTGAACCCGACGGCCACCGAGGCTCTGGGCATCGGGCCGTCGTCCTCCTCTTGAGCCTTCCCGCACGACGCCGACGGGGCGTGCCCGGGTCGTCGGACCCGGGCACGCCCCGTCGGCGTTGATGCGGGCGCCGCCTACTCCTCGACCAGCAGCTTCTCGCGCAGCTGGGCCAGGGTGCGGGCCAGCAGGCGGGAGACGTGCATCTGCGAGATGCCGACCTCCTGCGCGATCTGCGACTGGGTCATGTTGCCGAAGAACCGCAGCAGCAGGATCCGCTTCTCCCGCGGCGGCAGCCCCTCCAGCAGCGGCTTGAGCGACTCGCGGTACTCGACGCCCTCCAGCGCCTCGTCCTCCGCGCCCAGGGTGTCCGCCACCGCCGGCGACTCGTCGTCGGTGTCGGGGACGTCCAGCGAGAGCGTGCTGTAGGCATTGGCCGATTCCAGCCCCTCCAACACCTCCTCCTCGGAGATCCCCAGCCGCTCGGCCAGCTCGTGCACCGTGGGGGAGCGGCCGTGCTGCTGGGACAGCTCGGCCGTCGCCGTGGTCAGCGACAGCCGCAGCTCCTGCAGGCGCCGCGGGACCCGGACCGCCCAGCCCTTGTCGCGGAAGTGCCGTTTGATCTCCCCGACCACGGTCGGTGTCGCGTACGTCGAGAACTCGACCCCGCGGTCCGGGTCGAACCGGTCCACCGACTTGATCAGGCCGATCGTCGCGACCTGCGTCAGGTCGTCGAGCGGCTCGCCGCGGTTGCGGAACCGCCGCGCCAGGTGCTCCACCAGCGGCAGGTGCATCCGTACGAGCCGGTTGCGCAGCTCCGCCTTCTCCGGCGAGCCGTCGGGCAGCGCCCGCAGCTCGACGAACAGGGCCCGCGCGCCGCTGCGGTCGCGCGGATCGGGCAGCGGCGGGGGCACCGGGAACTCCGGCGCGAGGTCCGCGTCCGCGGCGTAGGCGTCCCGGGCCGTTTCCGCATCCGCGTCCCGGGTCCCGGCCCGGTCCGCCGCCGTGGCAGCGGCCGCGGGTGGCTGGGACGCCTGTGGTTCTTCGTGCTGGTTCTCGCTCATGGGGCCCGCCCGTCGCTCCGCCGAGTCCAAAAAGCCGTTGTCCGCATCCGCGTCAGCCGGGTGCGGCCGGGCCTGCTGCTGCTCCGGGATGCCGCCGTCGACCTCGTGCCGTACCCGGGGCCGATCCCCGCCCCGCACCGGGATCTCCCCGCTGCTCACGCCGGGCCTGGACCCGCGCCGCGCTGTTTGTAGAGGCTGATGCTCACCGTACGGTCGTCCCCGACCGTGGACTCGACCTTGCCGGCCAGCGCCGACAGGACGGTCCAGGCGAACGTGTCGCGCTCCGGTGCGCGGCCGTCGGTGGTCGGCGCCGAGACGGTCACCTCCAGCGAGTCGTCGACCAACCGGAACACGCAGCTGAGGACGGAGCCCGGCACGGCCTGCTGGAGCAGGATCGCGCAGGCCTCGTCCACCGCGATGCGGAGGTCCTCGATCTCGTCGAGGGTGAAGTCCAAACGTGCCGCGAGGCCGGCCGTGGCCGTTCGCAGCACCGACAGGTAGGCACCCGCAGCGGGCAGCCGGACTTCCACGAAGTCCTGAGTCCCGGGCTCGCCTGCGATCTGGGACACCCTCACCTCCAAGGTGGTACGAGCTCTGTTCGCCGGTGACGCTACCGCGATCCGGGCGATCGTGTCGCGGCACCCCTCATCACACCCGTCCCGGACGCCCTTGCCTACGGCCGGTGACCGATGGTATGCCCATCGGCACGCACAGTGGCTAGGGGTCTGCGGGCCCAAATCAGGGGAACCGGCGGAGGGTTGAACTACCCCGCCTCAGACGATCGAACCGTCCACATAGCACCACCGCCAGGTCTCGCCCGGTTCGAAGCTGCGCATCACCGGATGGCCCGTCGCATGGTAGTGCGCGGTGGCGTGCCGGTGCGGGGAGGAGTCGCAGCACGCCACGTACCCGCATCCCAGACACATCCGCAGCTGCACCGGGTGACTGCCGAGGACCAGACATTCGGCGCAGGTCTGGGCAGTCGGGACGGGCTCGGGGCGCGGCAGTTCGGGAACGTGGGTGCACTCGCTCATGATGGCCAGCGTACTGACGTGCGGGCGCCGCAGGACGAAGGCCGATCGGTCACGACGAGCGAGGGTGGATCTTCGATGGAGGTATTGCCGCTGGTGGCGCTGGTGGCGGCGAGCGCGGCCGTCGCGGGGTTCGCGCGGCGCACCCCGGTGCCCGCGCCCCTGCTGCTGGTCGCCGTGGGGCTCGCGGCGTCGTACGTCCCCGGAGTGCCCCCGTACACGCTCGACCCGCACATCGTGCTGCCGCTGCTGCTTCCGCCGCTGCTGTACACGGCCGCCGTGGACAGCTCCTACCTGGACCTGCGGGCGAACGTCCGGCCCGTCGCGCTGCTGTCGGTCGGGTACGTGCTGTTCGCGACGCTGGCCGTCGGGTACGCGGCGTACCTGGCGGTGCCGGGGCTGTCCCTGCCGGTGGCGCTGGTGCTGGGTGCGGTGGTCGCGCCGCCCGACGCGGTCGCCGCGACCGCGATCGCCCGCCGGCTCGGGCTGCCGAACCGGATCACGACCATCCTCCAGGGCGAGTCCCTGGTCAACGATGCCACCGCCATCACGGCGTACAACGTGGCGCTGGCCGCGGCGGTCGGCGCCGGCGTCGGCTGGGCGGGCGGGATCGCCGAGTTCCTGCTCGCGTCGGTGGGCGGCGTCGGCGTCGGCCTGCTGCTGATGGTGCCGATCCACCACCTGCGCAAGCGGCTGCGGGAGCCGCTGCTGCAGAACACGCTGTCGCTGCTGATCCCGTTCGTGGCGTACGCGGCGGCCGAGCGGGTGCACGCCTCGGGCGTCCTCGCGGTGGTCGTCGTCGCCCTGTACCTCGGGCACCGCAACTGGGAGGTGGACTTCGCGACCCGGCTCCAGGAGGAGGCGGTGTGGAAGATGGTCGCCTTCATCCTGGAGTCGGTGGTCTTCGCACTGATCGGTCTGCAGCTGCCGGTCGTGCTGAAGGGCCTCGACGAGTACGAGGGCGGCCGGGCCGCCTGGTACGCGGTGGCGGTCTTCGCGGTGGTGGTCGTCTCCCGGTTCGTGTGGGTCTTCCCCGCGACCTTCGTCCCCCGGTGGTTCTCCGAGCGGATCCGGCTGCGGGAGCCGGAGACCACCTGGAAGGCGCCGGTGGTGGTCGGCTGGGCGGGAATGCGGGGTGTGGTCTCGCTGGCGATCGCCTTCTCGGTGCCGATGGGCGTGCCGCACCGCAACCTCATCCTCTTCCTCACCTTCACCACCGTGATCGGCACGCTGGTCGTGCAGGGGCTGACGCTGCCGCCGCTGATCCGGCTGCTGCGGCTGCCGCCCCGGAACGCCAAGGAGCAGACCCTCGCCGAGGCCCAGGCCCAGAGCGAGGCCTCGCGGGCGGCGGAGGAGCGGCTCGCGGAGCTGCTCGCCGCCCCGGAGAACGCCCTCGCGCCGCCGCTCGCGGAACGGCTGCGGACCGTGCTGGAGCGGCGGCGCAACGCGGTGTGGGAGCGGCTCGGGGAGGTCAACGCGGTGACGGGGGAATCAGCCGATGACGTCTACCGGCGGCTGGCGCGGGAGATGATCGAGGCGGAGCGCGAGGTCTTCGTCTCCTTGCGGGACCGCCGCCGCATCGACGACGAGATGCTGCGGGGGCTGCTGCGCCGCCTGGACCTGGAGGAAGCCGCCGCCTACCGCGAGGACGCCCCCTGACCCTTCCCGGGCGCGGGGCCCCGGCCCGGGCCCGCGGTGCCGGCCCCGCACCTCGGGCCCGGCGGCCGGGCGTCGGGTGCCGCTACGCGGAGCGGGTCCCCTCCCCGCCCCTTCCCGAAACCGGGGCTCCGCCCCGGCCCCCGTTCCGGGCGCTTCGCGCCCGGTGCGCTCAAACGCCGCGCGGGCTGAATCAGCCTCGCCGGCGTTTGAGG
>NZ_JBEYXK010000063.1:0-41889 GCF_040645035.1 Streptomyces sp. NPDC046876
CTCCAGCGCCCACCGGGGCAAGCCGGTCCGCATCGGCCGCGCCGAGATCCGCGGCCCCCTCCGGCATTCCACTCAACGGTTCCCTGCGGGCGTTGTTGCCTCAGCGGGTCAGGATCAGCCCGCAGCTGTACGCGCGGGCGTGGCCGAGGCCGTTCGAGAGGGCGCCTACCAGCGTCTCCGGGTCGGTGACCGTGAGGGAGCCGCGGATCTCGGCGCGGCCGATGCGGACCGGCTTGCCCCGGTGGGCGCTGGAGACGGTCGGGAGCATGCGGATCCCCAGGACCTCGGGATCGGCGGTGGCGCCGATGCGGGCCACGCCGTCCTCGCCCGTCGCCGGCTCCCCGTCGGCCTGGAGGCGGCGGGCGAACCAGCGCTTCACGTGCTCCGGCGTGGTGTGGGCGGTGCGCGTCCCGCGGACCTTCTCCGCGGCCGGCTTGCCCGACGGCCTGCTGCGGGTCGGGTTGACGACCGTACGGAATCCCACGACCTCGCCCGCCTTGAAGGTGCGGTCGACGGTGATGATGTGCGGGGCGGCGGTGAAGGCCTCGCGCGGTATGCGGGCCCAGTCTCCCGGGACGCGGGACTGCACGACCAGGACGAGAGCGGCCGCCTTGAGGTCCACCGACCAGGTCGACAGGACGCCCATCTGGGAGCGGGCTTCCGGGTCGCCGTCCTCGACCCAGCCGCGGAAGCCGCTCATCACGGTGCGGTGCATCTCCTGGGCGTCGACCATGGACTTGGCGACGAGCGGGTGGCGGGCGTTCAGGGAGAGGACGGAGTGGGTGGCGACGAAGCGGGCCGTCGAGGCCCGTGTGCTGTTCACGGGATGATGTCCCATTCGGTGGCGGTCGGGGCGATGGTGATGCGCGTACGGGTCTCCCACCGAGTGGCGTGGGTTCGGCGGGCGGGATCGAAGGTGACGGGCTGGTCGTTGACCTGCACGGCGCCGCGAGTGCCGGACGGTGCCTGGATCCACGCCCAGGGGCGTCGGCCCGACGTGTCGGGCCCCTCCGGGCCGGGCAGCAGGCGCTTGGCGGCGAACGCCGTGCCGATCGTGCCGGGCAGGATGCCTGCGGCCAGGGTGCCGGAGGGCGGGCAGGACTTCCGGCCGAGCCACAGCAGCTGCTTCGGGTGCTCCAGGGCGTACGCGATCTCCTCCAGCAGGCCCGGATCCTCGTGCTGGAGCCCGACGACGAACGCCGCGTCCGACAGGTACCAGCGCTCGGTGATCATCGCCGCGCGGGACAACTCCGCCGAGACGAGGGTCCCGGAGGCCGGGTCGGCCGCGATCTTCTTCGGAGCGCCGTACCAACCCGCCAGCTCATGGTGGCCGAAGCCCGGCCCGTCGGCTGCCTCCATGCTCCTGGCAACGGCGGCGGCACGCCGGTGATCGGTGATGACGTCCCGCGGCCGCAGCGGGAACCGGCCCGCACCGAGGGTGTGGTAGTCGCGTACCGGGGTGCCGGGGTGGTCGGCGCGGACACCGAAGACGAGCGCGGCGAGGTCGTCCACCGGGGCGGTACGGTCCCGGCCGAGGGCCGCCGCGCACAGGCCGACGACCGCCGACTTGGTGGGGCGGACATGGCTGTCGCGGTGGGAGAACCGGCTCGCCACCCCCCAGGACTGCAGGGGGGCGGCGAGCCGTACGAGCAGGACGTGCGTCGTCACGCCGTCAGCTCCCCGGTGGTGGTCACGGCCGTCGCGCCGGTGTTCTTGAGGGTGCCCAGGAGTTCATCGATCTGGGGGTCGTACGTGAGGACGCGGCTGGACCTGATGTCGGGCCGGCGCCCGCTGACGAAGGCGTGGTGCTTCAGCAGCCGCTTGACGGCGGCCGGTCCGGCGGGGCCTTCGCCGTTCTTGTCGACGGGGTTCTCGTCGATGGGGGCCTGGAAGGCGGCGGCGTAGTTGTACGGGCGCTCGCCCTCGAAGGCGAGGACCAGGGCGGGGAGCGAGCCGGTGGAGGCGGTCGAGTTCCTCTTCGCCTCGGGGAAGGCGTCGACGAAGGCGTTGACGAACTCCGCCTCGGCCGCGACGGACGCCTCCTCGGCTTCGTCTACGGTCATCCCGGCTGCTTGGAGGTTCCTGCGCAGCTTCAGACGGTCCAGGACGGCGTGCCGGTAGAAGGTGCCGGAGATCAGGGACTGATATCCGGTCATGCCGGCTCCGGCGTCGTCAGCGGCGTCCAGGAAGTCCAGGGCGTTCTTCTTGCGGTCGAGTTTGGCGTCGTCGGCGGCGGCGTAGAAGTCATCGACCTGCTCCGCCTCGTGGACGGTGAAGGCGTGGCTCGACTGAACAGCCCCGTCGACGTTCGGGGAGTCCGCGATCTCGGCGAGGAAGCGACCGTACAGGGCGATGTCGATGGCGTCGCGCGGGGCGAACGCGGTGAGGACGGCGGCGCGGGTCGCGGCCGGCACGGCGGGCAGCTTGGCATCGGCCGCGGCGCTGCCCTCGGCGGCCTCGTCCGTGTCCGCCCCTTCCTGCCCGCCGCCTTTACGGACCCCCTTCTTGCCCTTGGCCGCGGCCGCTGCCGCCTGCGCCGCCAGGTACTCCCCCGTCCAGGCCCGCACGGCGTCGGCCTGCTCGTGGATGTGTGCCGCGATACGCATGCCGGCGTCCGCGGGGGCGAAGAGCAGCACCTTGGTCAGGTTCGCGACGGTCTTCTTGCCCTGGTCCCCGAACTTCAGCCCGGTGGCCTCGATGACGGCGCGTGCGGTACGGACCGCCTCTTCCGTCTCCCAGCCGTGGTCGGAGGCGAGTGCGCGTGCGGTGATCAGCGCCCACTCGCGGGTCCGGACACCAGTGCTGTGGCCGGCGAGGGCGCCGACGCCTGCGTTGGCCCGGTCCCGGGTATGGACGCGCTCGGCCCGGCGCCGGGCCTGGCTCGTGATCATGTGCCGCTCGGTGCCGCCGTAGACGATGGACTTCGGCGCGCCGTTCTCGTCCCGTACGGGGAGCACCGCCACCAGGGTCTCCAGGAGGTGCAGGGAGAGAAACTGGCTGCCGGCGAAGGAGGCGTTGCTGGTCACGTGGTGGAGTCCTTCCGGGTCGAGGCGGCGGCGGTCGGGTCGGTGGTCCGGGCAAGGCCAGCCCGGGCAGGAGGCATGTGGAAGGCCACGCCCCACTGGTACGGAATGCGGGCCTTGCGGTCGTGCCACTGATTGAGGTCGTCGACGAGTCGGGCCCAGGACGGCGGCTGCTGCTCGCAGGCCCGCAGGCGCGCGACGGCGTGCTGCAGGTGGCGCCACGGGATGCGGCGGCTCGAGACGATGCGGTCGACGAGACGGGCGGCGCCCGGGTCGTCGGGTCCGCGCCCGGGGCCGCCGCCGATGCGGCGTGCCGCTTCGCCGAGATTCCCGTAGCCGAAGGCGGGCTTCGGCCGGCCCTGGTGGTAGACGGCGAACAGGAAGGCGACCTGGCCGTAGACCTCGCGCTGGGCTTCGGTGGGGCTGTACCAGAGGGCTCGGAAGTGCGGCTCTCTCTGGATGCGGGGGCGGCGGAGCTCGGCGAGGCTCGCGTAGTCGTGGTTGTGGACGAGGCTGGCGAGCCAGGCCGTGAGCGCGAGCGCGGCACTGCTCTCGCTGGTGCCGGAGTGGGTGCCGGTTCCGGTGTCGGTGGTCATGCGGTCTCCCCTCGGAGTTCGGCCGGGGCCTTCGGCAGGGCCAGCTCGTCGTCGAACCTCTTCAGGGCGGCGGCCCGCGCCTTCGTTCCCCGCGAGTTCCTGGGAAGCGGGTCGAGGCATTCGACGAGGAACCTGCGGGCGGCGGTCGCGACCGTCGCCGCGTACTCGTGTAGGGACGCGTGGACGTCCTCGCCGAGGGTGGTCTCTTCCATCAGCAAGTCGAACGACTCCCGCGTCGCCGCCCAGTGCTGACCGCGCGCGTCGAAGCGGGCGATCTGGCTGTTCTTGTCGGTCGGCTTGGGGTTGGGATAGATGACGGTCCAGGCCGCGTACGCCGCCTTGTACAGGGCGGCTGCCACGAACTCGGCGATGTCGGAACCCCGGTAGGAGGCGAGGTAGAGCTTCGCCTCCAGGCCCGGGGCGAACGGGAACGTGCCGTCGACCCACGCGATGGCTGTGGTCTGCTTGGCCACGAGCCCGACCGTCCACAGGTCGATGCGGCGAGCGGGCTGCTGACCGGGTTCCGGGGCGACGTCCTGCGCCGGGAAGAGCGCGAGCCTCCGGTACAAGGTGGCTCCGTCGTTCCCGCCCTCCGCGGAGCGTGCCTCGTTCACGGCGGCGTAGAGGGCATGGGCCTGACGCCAGATGGCCCGGGTCGCGGAAGCCCACAGCGGCTTGCTGGTGCCGTCCGCCTTCTCGGCGTACACGGCGTCCTGGAGGTGCTCGTCCGTCAGCGCGAGGAGTTCGCCCGCGCCGAGCAGAACCCGGTCCACGTGGTCCCCTTGGCTGGTCGGGCGGAGCAGGATCGACCGGCCGAGGTAGCTGTGCAGGTCGGCCGGACCGCTGACAGGTCGGCCGATCGGCTTGGCCTTGAATCCCCGGCGCTCTTTGCCGGCGGTCCAGGTGCGGTTCAGCTCCCCGGGCGGCCCGGATACCGGGGCCAGGTTGAGGCGGAGCGTCTCGCCGAACGTGCTCCCGAGCGCGATCACCCGGATCCGGGTGCCGAGGCGGGTGGCGGCGAGGTTGGTGATGGTCGCGCCGAGGGTCTCCTTGCCGGAGATCCGGGCGCGTCCGGCCGGCCCGTACACGTGCTGCGTGAGCATGGCCCGGAAGGCCTGGGCGACGGGCAGCGGGGTGGGGTGTTCCAGGTGGTGGTGGTCGAAGAACTGGTTGTAGTCCCCGACCCGCTCGATCACCAGCTGCGCCGGTCCGGCCCCGTGCTCGTCGAGGAACGGCGCGAGCAGTGCGTTCTGTCCCAGCGGCTCCGAGGGGTGGAACAGGTCCCAGACCTCGTCCTCGGGACGCTGGGCGAGCCACTCGGCGGCGGGTCGGAGGGCATCCTTCTGGTCCACCCAGGCGGGCCACTGCTCGGCCGACTCCGGATAGGTGCCGGAGGCGTAGCAGATGGCGAGCAGGAACTCGACGACCGCGACCTTCTCCCCCGGCGTGGCGCCTTCCACGCTGCGCAGACCATCGGCATCGTGGAGCAGCTCCACCAGGTTCACTTCGACGAGCCGGTCGTCGAGGGTCAGCGCCGGGATGCAGGGGGCCTCCCGGGGATCCCATCGGGGGTGCGCCGCCCCGTCGCGCGGGGCTCGTAATTCAGCCACGTTTCGTCGTTCGCCCTCTGCTCATAACGGTTGCTTGCTGGAACGGGACAGGACGCTAGCAACTCGGGCGCGCCCGAGGCGGCAGGTTCGACAAACCTCCAAATCCCCTACAGATCTCCACAGTTGACGGCTGGACACCGCCCCTTGGCTGGGCACGCTGAGGCCGGTCCGGCTTGCCGACTGTCTCCTCGCGGCCGACACGTCGTCGCCGTGCTCGACACCTTCAGCCGCCGCTTGGCCGCCACCAGTCCCGACGGCCGGCACGCACAGGCCTGGCAGGAGTTCACCCGCACGACGAAGGGACCCGCCCGATGAACGCCACCGATGTCTCCCTGCACCGCCACACCACCTACACCCCCAGGCAAGGAGCGTCATCGGCGACCTGTACGCCCAGGTCCGCGCCGACCTGCTCGATCACCCCAACTACCAGCTGGAGGTGTTCCTCGAGCGGCTGGACCGCCACGGCGCCGAGCCGGGCTGAGCCGCCATGATCGCCCACGCACCCGACGGCAGCCCCGTCGGCTACGCCTACGCCAACACCGTCGCCCCCGGCGACCGCTGGTGGAAGCGAATGAACGTCCCCGCCCCTCGCGTGTTCACCGGCCGCGACGCGCTCGCCGTCAAGGAGATCGGCGTCATCCCCGCCCGGCGGGGCATGGGCGTCTCCCGCCGCATGCACGACGCCCTCCTGGCCGGCCGAGGGGAGGTCCACGCCACGCTGGTGGTCAACCCCGCCGCCGGCGACGGGAAGGTCATGCGACTCTACGAGGGCTGGGGGTACCACGAGATCGGTGTCGTCCAGCCATCACCCGCCTCCCCCTGGCTTGTGTGTACGGGCCGGTCGGTGCACGCCTGACAGCCAGCCACGACCTCCAGGACCTGGCCCGCACCGGGCTCGTCCGGGAGCTGACTGACCAGGCCTTGTGGCAGGCCGCCGAAAGTCTTGCCCCGGGCGCGGGAGGGCGGACCGCCGAGCTCGCTGTGCGGGCAGTCGTCGCAGGCTACGTCGCCGACTGGTGGGCCGCCGAACGCGTCGAAACCCCGAGAAGCGATGGAAGGGGGGCGAACTACGCCTGGCTATGGGACAGTTCGTGATGCCGCGTCACTGGTTGCTGGGAGAAGGGCACGATATGGCTGGGGAGTCGGAGGGCGACTGGCTGACGGCGCGCCAGGTGACCACTTTGTGGCCGGGCGTCGGTGCTCGCTCGGTGTATGTAAATGCGCTGGCCCATGGAGTGCGGGTCCGTACGGACAGCTGGATGACCACCACCGGGTCCGCCAGTAAGACGTGGTATCATGCCGACGACGTGCGCCGAGTGGCCCCGCAGATAGCAGCCCAGCCACCGCTCAAGGGGCCGTCCCCGCTGCCGTGCTGTCTACTGCTGATCGTTCTGGCGGCGGTACCAGTCGTCTGGCTGGCGCTGGCCATACGAGACACAGTTTCTCCCTAGTGACCTGAGTCGGAGATTCGTCGGCAGTAGGCGGCGACTTTGTCGAGGATCTCGTCGGCGGTCTTCGTCCAGACGAACGGTCCGGGGTGCTCGTTCCAGTCGACGAGCCAGGCCCGGATGTCGCGTTCGAGGGCCTGGACGGAGCGGTGGACGCCCCGTTTGAGCTTCTTCTGGGTCAGCTCGGCGAACCACCGCTCCACCAGCTTCAGCCAGGACGCGCTGGTCGGCGACTAGGCCCGGTGGGCGGCGAGAGCGGTGTTCACTCGTTGACCGTATGGAAGGTGACGGACACGACGGCGATCGCGTCGGAACGCGGATACAACCGTGCCTCGTCGGGCGAGCGCCAGGCGGACCGAACGGGGTAACGGGCCTGCGCCCCGATCATCCCCGCACTACGGGGCGCTGTCCGGGTAGTGCCCGGCGAGCTGCAACGCCTGTGCCGGCAGCCACGTGGCGGACATCGACCGTCACCTGACCAACACGGCCACTGAGGACGAGACAAGGCGCCTCAACCGCTGTCTTCGCGGGCTGTAGCCCTTCCGCCTGTCCCGGCAGATCGACACGCTCCAGCAAATCCGCATGTGCTCCGGGGGGACAAGGATGGCAATGCCGCCCACCACGGCACTGCGGAAAGGTAGCGTTTTATCCCATGCGGATTGCGCTCATCGGCTGGGGTGGCAGCGGCAAGACCTACCTGTCCAAGCAGCTCGCTGACCACTTCCGCGCCCCGGTGACGCACCTGGACGCGGTGTACTACGACGACGAGTGGAATGCGCTGGACGAGGATGAGTTCGCCGCGACCCAGGAGGAGCTGGTGGCCGCGCCGTGTTGGGTCATCGAGGGGAACTATGCCGGAACCTTGCCGATCCGCCTGCGCCGCGCCGAAGCGGTGGTCTTCCTCGACCTTCCTGCCTGGGTCTGTCTGTGGGGCATCGCCCAGCGGCGTATGCGGTACGGCGGTGGGCAGAACAACACGACCGGGGTTTACGACCGGATCAACTGGTCCTTCATCAGGTACGTGTGGGGGTACCGCAGGACCATGGCCCCGCGCGTGAGGGAGCTGATCCGGGAGCACGCCGGTTCGGCGGCCGTCTACAGAGTTACGAGTCGCAGGCAGGCCCGCGCACTACTCGCCCGACTCCGGCAGGCCCAGACGGCCTGACCGTCCCCGCAGCATCTCTCTACCGGGACCAGCAGCGCCTCGCCAACCGTACCGGGGCCCTCGTGGCCGCCAAGGTCAGCGGTCGGCCCGCCCCTGCGGTGATCGCCGCGCTCGCGTCCCGGCAGCGGCCCGCCCCCGGGACCGTGGTGCTGGACATCGAGTGCGGGAGGGGCGCATCAACCGTGTCGCTCGCCCGCGCCCTGCCGGACTGCCCCCTGACGGCCGGCACCGCCGCCCCACCCCCGTGACCACACATTTCAGGCGCCAAGGGAGCTGCCGTTGACTGCGACAGAGGACGTACCTCCACAGGAAGCACCAGCCAAACCACACGAAGAGCTCGCCTGGAACGACATCAGCGCCCAAGGCGACTACGCAGGCTTCACAGCCCGGCGCATGGCCCGACGTCTGCCCGTGCTGATGCGGCAGGCTCTCGCCCTGGCCTGGCGAGCCGACCGGCGCGCGGTGATCGCGCTCATGGTGTGCCAGGCCGTGGCCGGGGCCCTGGAAGCGTTCGGGCTGCTGGCCACCACGAGCACGATCACCGCGATCCTCTCCAGCGGCGACATCACCGACCGTCTCCAAGCCGCCGCCCCGTCCCTCGTCGTCCTCGGTGCAGCCCTGGCCGGGCGGGCCGGACTCGGGATCACCGTGGTGTGGCTGTCGGAGCGGGTCGGGCCGCTCATCGCGCAGGAGGCGCAGGCCCAGCTCCTGGGCGCGGGGACCAAGGCGGAGCTGGTCGCGTACGACCACGCCGGGTACAACGAGCGGTTCGATGCCGCCGACCGGGGTGCTGACGTCGCCCGGGACACGCTCGGCGAGACCCAGGACATCATCGCCGCGAGCATGTCGGTCATCGCCGCTGTGCTGGTCGTGGCCACGGTTCACCCGCTGCTCATGCCGCTGCTGGTGCTCGCCGCGATTCCCCGCGGGCTGGCCGCCGTCCGGCAGGCCCGACTCCACTACGTGAACATGCGGCGCTCGATGGACGATCGCAGGCTGCTGGGGATGCTGCGGTACAAACTGCTGGACAAGCACAGCGCCGTGCAGGTGCGCTCCGGCACCATGGCCCCGTTCCTCCTCGGCCGGTACCGGCAGACGGCCGACCGGGTGCAGGCCCGGCTCCGGGAGACGTCCTGGCAGGCCGCGAAGATCGCCGTCCTCGGGGCCGCAGCGGCCGGGGTCGGGGCGGCCCTGGTCTGGGTGACGCTGGTCTGGCTGCTGGCTTCGGGCCGTGTGTCGGTGGCCGGGGCCGGCACCGCCGTCATCGCGCTCACGACCACGAGCAGCGCCCTGGGCGGCATCGTCTCCGGTGCGACCAGGCTCTACCGCACCGGTATGTACCTCGACGACTGGGCCGACTTCCTGGAGGAGGCGGGCGGCCACCGCGTGAAGCGGGGCGAGCAGGCCGCACCCGATGCCGAGGTGTTCCGGGCGCAGGACGTGACCTTCACCTACCCCGGCGGGGACCGGCCTGCCCTCGACGGAGTCAGCCTCAGCATCCGGCGCGGGGAGATCGTGGCTCTCGTCGGGGAGAACGGCTCCGGCAAGACGACCCTCGCCAAGCTCCTGACCGGCCTCTACCTGCCCGACAGTGGCACCGTCACCTGGGACGGAACCCCCACAGGGGCCATCGACAGCATGAGCCTGTGGCGGAAGATCGCCCATGTCCCGCAGGAAGTCGTCTCCTGGCCTCTGACCGCCGCCGACAACATCACCCTCGGCCAACCCCGCGCCGATGCCCCCGAAGCGCTTGATCAGGCAGCAGAGGCATCCGGGGCGCATGAGGTCATCACGGAACTGCGGTCCGGCTACGGCACGCTGCTGGCCTCGCAGTGGTGGGGCGGCCAGGAGCTCTCGGGCGGGCAGTGGCAGCGCGTCGCCATCGCCAGGGCCTTCTACCGCAAGGCACGCCTGCTGGTCATGGACGAGCCGACCTCCGCGCTCGACGCCCGTGCCGAACACCGCGTCTTCACCGGCCTGCGCGACCTCGCGCAGAGCCGGGCCGTGGTCATCGTCACCCACCGGCTGATCAACGTGGCCTCCGCCGACCGGATCGTCGTCCTGCACCACGGCCGCATCATTGAGCAGGGCACTTACAAGCAACTCATGGACCAAGGCGGGATGTTCGCCGAACTCGCCTCCCTCCAAAGCGACCGCTGAACACTCGATACCAAGGAGTCCGCATGGCCGAACGTGTACGCGCCGTCCTCATCACCCCCGACCGCACCCTCCTGCTGATGCGCCGCACCAGGCCGGGCATGCCGGTGTACTGGGTTCTCCCGGGAGGCGGCGTCGAACCCGGCGACGCCGGCCTCGAGGACGCCCTGTACCGGGAGATCCGCGAGGAGATCGCCGGCAAGGGCGACATCGTGCGTCTCCTCCACACGGTGGACGGCGAAGACCGGGAATTCTTCTACCTGGTACACGTCACGTCGTGGTCGTTCGAGGACCGCACCGGCCCCGAGTTCACCCAGGACGGCCGAGGTGAATACCACCTGGACGAGGTGCCCCTCACCGAGGCCGCGCTGGATGAGCTGAACATCCTGCCGCCGCAGATCAAACCCGTCCTCAAGAAGCTGACGACTGCCGGGCCGGACGAGCTCACCGGGCCGGGCACGGTCCCGGGCGGCCGCTCTCCCTGGGACACCACCGGTGAGCCGCTCGGCATCCCCGATCCGGCCGCCGCGTCCACCGCGCACCTGGAGAAGACCGCTGCCCGCACCCTCGCGGCCCAGGAGGCGCGAGTGGGCGACTGGATCCCCCGCGAGGAGTGGGTGAAGACGCAGCCGCAGGCACTCGTGGCGTCGTGCGTCATGCTGTTGGACGATCAGGACCGAATGCTCTTGCTCCGGTACGGACCCCACCAGGGAGACTCCGGCGGGACGTGGTGGCTGCCGGGCGGCATGGTCGACGAGGGCGAGAACCCCTGGCCGGCAGCCCGCCGGGAGATGAGTGAGGAAACCGGCATCACGCTGCGCTCGCAACCGCGCCTCATCGGAATCGACCACAGGGCAGACGTTCTCGGCACCGGCCCCGTCGTGGACTACTACTTCGCCGCCAGACTCGCCGCCGGCCGACAGATCCAGCTCAGCCCAGAGCACGACCGGCACGCCTTCCACCACCCCGACGACCTCCCGCATCCCCTCGCAGCACACCGTCAGACGCTCACCGCACTCCATGCCGCAGCCCTGGCCGGCCGCACCGCATACCTGCAGGAGGGGATCCCGACATGAGCCGCATCCGCAACGCCGCGACCGGCCTGGTCGTCCGCGACGACCACGTGCTGCTCGTGAAGGGGAACTGGCCCCAGCCGGATACCTGGCTGCCGCCCGGCGGCGGACAGAAACCGGGCGAGCCCCTGCACCACACCGTCGAACGAGAGGTGCTGGAGGAGACCGGGGTGACCGTGCGCGCCGGACAGCTGCTGATCCTGCGCGAGCACATCCCCGCCCACCACGAGGAGGGCCCGATCGAGTACGACCGCAACCACCGGGTGGACGCCCTGTTCTGGTGCGAGGCCGTCTCGGTGCCGTCCAGGCTGGGCGGAGGCATCCCCGATCCGACCCACACCGGAGTCGAGTGGGTCCCGGTCGACAAGGTCGGCGGCCTGCGGATGATCCCCCTGTACCTACGCGACCAGCTCGCCGACATCGCGGCCCAGGCCGCTGCCGGTACGTGGCAGACGATGTACTTGGGCGACACGGCCTGACCCGGCATAGCGAGTGCCCCGTCTCACCGGTTGGTGAGAGGGGGCACTCGGGTCTGGCAGGGACGGCGGTGCGTGTCCGAAACGGGATGATCATGACCTGAGGTAACGGCTTGGGTTGGGTCGCGACCATGCGCGAACGCGCGAGTGACAAGGGCAGCTCTGCTGCCTGGGGGACCACGGCTGCGGATGGGCCGTGCCGTTAGGAACGCATGTCGCGCGACGGTGGCCGGAGGCACCTCTTTCGCCGAGCTCGACAAGGAGCTCGACGATTCGACGCGATGCGCGACGGCGACAGCCGGATCGTCCTCGTGAGCAAGGACGGAAGCATCTTGGTCCCGACGAACAACAGGTACCGCCCGTGAGCACATTCCGCATCTACCTGCGGGTCGTCAGCGAGACCCTGCAGCCGGAAGGCATCTCGCGGCGGCTGGGAGCAGAACCCGACGAGTCGACGGCGATCGGCAGCCGCCGGCGCCCCCAGTCGCCCCCGCGCTCCCACTCCACCTGGATCCGCCACGCCGGTCGCGCCCGACCGGAGGACCTGGAGCCGGTGATCCTCGCCTGGGGGCTGGACTTCGCCGAGTCCCTGGGCCGCCTCGCCGCCTCCGGCGACGCCGCCGTCTGCCTGGAAATCGTCCAGGAGATCACTGACCCCGACGACCCCGCCCAGAAGGGCATCTCCCTCAGCCCGGCCCTCCTGTCTTGGCTGGCCACGTCCCACGCCTCCCTGGACATCGACCAGTACGTTTACACCGACCCGCAATAGCCCCCTGTCCCGCCGGCCCCACCGGCGGGACAGGGGCGCACCCCACCCCTCCTCTGGCTGAGGCCATGGATGCCGAACCCCGCGCCCGGCACGGATCCAAGACTTCGCCCAACGGAGATGCAGGAACCACCACCCACCCACGAGAATGATCAACATCTCGACAAGGGGGAACCCCGTGCCCGCACCCGACGACGGAAGCTCCATCACCCACGAGCTGGAGCCTCACGACTGGTCGAACGAGGAGACAGCCGCGTACGAGGCGGCGATCGAGGCGGTGAACGGGGCCGTCGGCGCCTATACCGCCCTCATCGCCGCCGAGGAGGCCAATCCGGAGCCCGACCAGCAGGTCATCCAGGATGCGCGCGCTGCGCAGGCCCGGCTCGCCGACGAACGCGGGGGGCTGCGCTCCAGCAACCGCGAGCAGATCGCGGCCGCCCGGCGACGGTACGCCCAGCTCGCCCGCGAAGTGCGGGAGAGGATGGCGTGACTGACTCTGCGGAGGTCGAGCGCTACCGGTTACCGGAGGCGGAGAACCAGCGGATCCCGCGAGCGGATTGTTCCCTACCGACTCCCACAGTGGTCTTCCTCATCGGCCAGCCCGGCGCCGGCAAGAGCCGCGTCACCGAAATGGTCGCCAACGTCCTCAACCGGCACGGCGGGCCGCACCCTCGGACCGGAGTGGCCCGAGCGACTGACCCGGATCGAGCGGGACGCCGTTCCGATCCCGAGTCCCACGGACGTCCAACGGCTCCCCCCGACCCGGCCGTCATCGGCGGCCGCGCGATCCCGCAGCACCACCACCAGCCGGACGAAGTCGCCAGTTCATGCAAGTGTTCCTCCAGGTCCGCCAGGCTGCCGGCCAATTGCTCGTGTTCGGCCCCGAACACGACCATGCGCTGGGACTGCTCCAGGAACTGCGGAGCCGCTCCGGTCCCGGACCAGCGCACGAGGAGCTCCCCGGCCGGCGTCCGGGACGCCGTAGGCGCTCACCTCGGCGCCCGTCCCGTGGCGGCCCGGGGCGGTCTGGTCCCCCGGATCGCCCAGGCGCGTGCCGTGAGCGGGATCGAGCCGTCCGGGCGCGTCGGGACGGCCCGGCCGAGCGCGTCGCGCAGCCGGTCCCGGGCTGCCGGGGCCAGGGTGGCGACGTAGCCGGGGGCGGGCCCCTGCCCGGACAGGAAGGGCTCCCACAGGTCCGCGAAACCGGCGAAGACGGTCGGCACCTCGATCGCAGCGACGACCACATCCGC
Organism: Streptomyces sp. NPDC046876; assembly: GCF_040645035.1. NCBI lineage: Bacteria > Bacillati > Actinomycetota > Actinomycetes > Kitasatosporales > Streptomycetaceae > Streptomyces > Streptomyces sp. NPDC046876. The sequence goes on from NZ_JBEYXK010000063.1 coordinate 13,565, forward strand.
CAGCCCCGCCCCCTCCCACACCGCGCGCAGCGGATCCGGACGGCACAGCGGGAAGCGTCGGCCCTCGTCGAGGGCGGCAGCCGACGGGTCGAGCGCGACCGCCGCGGCCCAGAAGGAGTTCAGCAGGCCCATGCCGCCGGAGTAGTCCCATACGTACGCCGCCACCAGCCCGCCCCCGCGCCCCTGCCGCACGACCCGGGCCGCCTCGGCCACCGCCGCGCCCGGGTCCGGGAGGAAGTTGAGCGCCAGTCCGCTCACGGCCACGTCACACGCTTCGTCGCGCACCGGCAGCGACAGCGCGTCGGCCACCGCGAAATGCGCCGGCGCGGGGGCGGTCGCGCCGGCCGATGCCAAGAACCCGGCGGACCGGTCGAGCCCCAGCACCGTCCGCGGGTGGCACCGCCCCGCCACGGCCGCGGTCAACGCGCCCGTACCGCACCCCACGTCCAGCCAGCGCAAGCCGCCCCCGGCGCCGAGCCACGTCAGGAACTCCCCCGCCACCAGTCGGCTCCACCGGCCCATGTACCGGTCGTACGCGTCACCGGCAGCCCATACGTCGAACCGCTGCTCCCTCACCCCGCCACCCTGCCCGACCGGACCCCCCGGCACCACGGACACGCGGGTGAACCGGGCCGCCGTCACCCTGACCCGTGAGAGACTCCGGCTGCTCGGGAGGGAGCGGGCGGAGACATACGGGGCTTGCGTCTCCCCCGGGGGGAGATCGGAAGGTGGGGGCATGAACGGCGACACGCTCTACTCGATCGGCGAGCTGGCCCGGCAGACCGGTGCCACGGTCAAGACGATCCGGTTCTACTCCGATTCCGGGATCGTCTCGCCCGCCGACCGCACCCCGGCCGGCCACCGTCAGTACGGCGACGACGCCCTCGCACGCCTGGAACTCGTACGGACACTCCGCGACCTCGGACTCGGCCTTCCGACCATCCGGCAGGTCATGGACCGGGAGCTGGAACTCCCGGAGGTCGCCGCGGCGCAGGCCGAGGCCCTGGACGCACAGATCCGGATCCTGCGGCTGCGGCGGGCGGTGCTGACCGCCGTGGCGAAGCGCGGGGCCACCCCCGAGGAGACGCACCTCATGCACAAGCTGGCCGGACTGTCCGACACCGAACGCCGACGGCTGGTCGACGACTTCCTCGAGGCGGTCTTCGGCCGCGGCCGCCCGGGCACCGACACCGCGTTCCGGGGCATCATGCGCTCCATGACTCCGGAGCTGCCCGAGGATCCCCGCCCGGACCAGATCGAGGCCTGGGTGGAACTGGCCGAGCTGTCGCAGGACCCGGATTTCCGCGACCACGTACGGCAGATGGCGCAGGAGTACGCGGCCGGGCGCGCGGAGCAGGCACCGCCGAGCAGGCACCGGGACCTCGCAGCGACCGTGCGCCACGAGGTCGCCCCGGCCTTGGCGGCCGGCATCGACCCGGCCTCGCCGGAGGCCGACCCGATCGTCGCGAGGCTGGTGAGTCTGTACGGAGACGGAGGCCCCGCCGAGCCCCGGCGGCAGCTGCTCGCCCGGCTGGAGCGCATGAACGACCCCCGCAGGGAGCGGTACGTCCAACTCCTCGCGGTCATCAACGGATGGCCCGGCCCGCAGGGTCCGGGACCTGCGCTCGACTGGTCCGTCCGCGCCCTGCGCGCCCGGGTCGAGCGATGACGGGGCAGCCGCCGGGCGGCCCGACCCTGACGGCCGCGGCGACGCCGGCCGCTCCCGCCCTCGTCCTGCGCCCGTGGTGCGCGCAGGACGCCTCGGCGCTGGTCGAGGTGTACCGGGACCCCGATCTGCTGCGCTGGACGAGCCACCGGATGGAGGACGAGGCCGAGGGACTGCGGTGGGTGCGGGAACAGGAACGGGGCTGGGCGGCGGGCGAACGCTTCTGCTTCGCCGTCCTCGAAGCCGGCCCTGACGGAGCTGCGCGGCAGTTGGCCGGCAGCGCCGTCGTCAAAGAGGTCGTACCCGGCAAGGCCTCCGCCGAGGTGGGCTACTGGACGGCGGCCCGAGCGCGCGGCCGCGGCGTGGCCCCGCGCGCCCTGGAGGCGCTCACCGCCTGGGCGTTCGAGGCGTTCCGGGCCGATGGCCTGGAACGCCTCGAACTCCTGCACCAGGCGGACAACGCGGCCTCCTGTCGGGTCGCGCAGAAGAGCGGCTACGCGTTGGACAGGCTCCTGCCGGCGTACCCGCCCGCCTTTCCCCGCGACGGCCACCTCCACGTACGGCACGCGGCGCCCACGCCCTGATCCGCCGCGCCTGCGTACGGTCGCCCGGTCAGGCCTGTCGGCTCGAACCGATCGAACCGCTCGAACGACTCGAACGACTCGAACGACTCGAACGACTCCAACGACTCAGCCGATGAAGGCCGGGGCGGGAGGGCTACAGCGGGTCGCCGAGGGGGCCGAACTGCTCTTCCAGGTTCTCGGCCCAGTGCGCGGCGAAGTCCGGCTGAGTGCCGTCCGCATCGGTGAAGCCGTACTCCTTGTACAGGCCCCAGGTCGCCAGCGCGCGACCGGACTTGGCCATGACGTCGGGGTCGGCGGCGAGTGCTGCGACGGCGCGGCCCAGGTAGGCCGGGGTCTCGGAGTGGGCGAAGTTCGGGTCCTTGGACGCGGCTTCGCGCCAGTTGTCCTCGGTGACGCCGAAGTGCTCCAGCATGGCCTCCGAACGCAGGAAGCCCGGCGTGATCGCCACGGCCGCGACACCATGGGGCCTCAACTCGGCCGCTTGGGCGACGGCGAGGCGGATGACCGCGGACTTCGCCATGTCGTAGAAGAACGAGCCGCGGTAGCGGGCGGTGTTGCCGTCGGTGACCTCCACCACCAGCCCGCTCTTGCGGGCGACCAGCAGGGGAAGTGCGTACCGGCTGGTGATCACATGGGTCTCCACCGCCTGCCGGAGCAGCCGGAGGCCGGTGTCCAAGTCCTGTTCCCACAGGGGGTGTTCCCAGTCCGTCAACGGGTCTCCGCCCCACACGGAGTTGACGAGGACGTCCAGGCGGCCGTCCTGGTCGGAGGCGATCCGGTCCACCAGCGCCCGTACCTCGTCGGGGCGGCTGTGGTCGGTGCGGACAGGAATCCCGAGGCCCCCGGCGGCGGTGATCCTCTCGGCGGTCTCCTCGATGGTCTCGGGGCGGTCGAGGGCGGAGCGCCCGGCGCTGCTGCTGCGGCCGGTCACGTACACCGTCGCGCCGGCGGCGCCGAGTTCGACGGCGATGCCGCGGCCGCCGCCCCGGGTGCCGCCGGCGACGAGGGCGACCTTTCCGGCCAGCGGGCGGCGTATGTCCTGCGTCATGATTCCTCCGAGTCGGTGCGGCTGTGGCTGTGGGTGTGTGCGACGTGCGGGGACAGCACCGCGTCGAGTTCCTCGCGCAGCCGCTCGGCGAGGGTGCCCCGGCGGTCGAGGGCCCAGGTCAGCCCTGCGCCCGCGGTGATCGCCTGTACCGTGCGGGCCAGGGCGGCGAGGTCCGTCCCGGCGCGGAGCTCACCCGCGGCTGCCGCCTCCGCCAGCAGGGCGTGGACCGCGCGCCCCCGGGCCTGGTGGACGGCGAGGGCGCGCTCGTAGAGCTCCGGGTCCGTGAGGTCCGTGCACAGGAACGCCAGGTGGTGCGCGAAACTCTCCGGGGTCTCCATCCCGGCCGACGCTTCGACGGTCAGCGCCGCCAGGGCGTCGAGGGCAGAGGTGTGCTCCTGGCGGACGCGGGCGGTGAGCTCTTCCGCCTCCCGGGCGGAGAGGTCCGCGAGCGCGAGCAGCAGCCCGCGCTTGGACCCGAACCTTTGCACGAGAGTGCCGGGCACCAGCCCGACCTCGCGCGCCACGGCAGCCAACGTGAGCCCCGCCGGCCCCATCTGACCCATCACCCGGGCAGCCGCGCGCAAGATCACCCCATCCTCGACGGCACGGGGACGCGCCATTGCCACCAGCCTCCTCGTTAATAAATGCCTGTTCATTTATTAAAGCAGACAGAGGGCCGCGCCGCTCGCGCTTCCCGAACGGGCGGCCACGGCGTGCACGGCCGTGCCTGCGGCGGAAGACTGAGTGGCATGCCTGCCCGCCTGGTCATCTATCCGCCCGACGAGAACGGCTGGCGGCGCGTGCGCTGGGACGGCGTCGCGATCGGCGTGGCGCAGAAGCCGTCCGACATCGCGATCTTCCTGAGAGCGGTCGGCGTGAAGTCGGCCCAGGACCTCGACCTGACCGATCACGACCTCGTCGAGTGGCGAGGGGGCGGCCCGGAGACCTGGGCCGAATCACCCCCGTAGCTCCCGACGCGCCGGCGGGGCCGCACTCACTCGGCCCCGCGGCCGTCCGGCAGCCCATCGAGCCGGTCGATGAACGCGGCCAAGCCGTCCAGGATGCGCTGGAGGCCGAACTCCCACGCCTGGTCCTGCCCGCCCGACCGGGCCGCCGAGGCGAAGGCCGCAGTGAGCGCGGGGAACTGCTCGCCGTGCACCTGCATCAGATCCGCGAGGATGGCACCCAACTGGGCCTCGGGGTTGCCCGCGGGGCCTGCCGCGCGGGCCTGATGGGTGATGCCGCGTACGTGACCGACCAGGAGGACGGCTGCGTCCATCCTCTCGGCGCCGGTCAGCCCGGTGCCGTCCAACGCGGAGACGGCGCGCTCCAGCCAGGACAGCTCCCCCGGGCCCATGATCCGAGGCCCGACGGTGGCGTCCAGCGCCCAGGGGTGCCGGCGAAAGACCCCGAGCAGCTGCCGGGCCCATTCCTCGAGCCGCCCCCGCCAGCCCGCACCCTCCGCCTGTGCCACCGCCTGCACCTGCGCCTCCGCCCGCGCCTGCGCCTGCGCCTGCGTCTGTGTCTGCGTCTGTGTCTGCGCCCGCGACACCGGATAGGCGCCGATCGCGGCGTCCACCATGAGGGCGACCAGCTCGGCCTTGCCCGGCACGTACCGGTACAGCGCCATCTTCGTCACGCCCAGTTGAGCCGCGACCCGCTGCATGGAGACCTCGGCCAGCCCGTCCGCGTCGGCGATCTCGATCCCGGCCCGCGCGATGCGCTCCAGGTCGAGTTTCGGCTTGGGGCCGCGGGCGGGCACGGGGTGCGGACCCCACAGCAGCCGGACCACTTCGGCGTGCTCACTCCCCATATGCGCCACCTCCGGGACCCCCTTGCCGAACCAAACCAACTGCGTCTACGGTACACAGTATCTACTGTATCCAGGGGACACAGTTTCAAGGCCAGCAGGAGGAGCAACCCATGCGAAACAGGAACGTCCTCATCTCCGGTGCGAGCATCGCCGGCCCGGCCCTGGCCCACTGGCTGGGACGCCACGGCTTCAAGCCCACCGTCGTCGAATTGGCCCCGGCCCTGCGTCAGGGCGGCCAGGCCGTCGACTTCCGCGGCGCCGCGCACCTCACCGTGCTGGACCGCATGGGCCTCCTCCCCGCGCTGCGCCGCGTCCAGACCGGCGGCAGCCCGATGCGCTTCGTCGACGAACGCGGCCGCACCCTGCTGCGCCTGCCGGCCGAGTTCGCCGGCGGCGAGCTGGAGGTGCTCCGCGGGGACCCGGCCCGAGTGCTGTACGAGCACAGCGCCCCCCACACCGAGTACCTCTTCGACGACTCGGTCACCCGCCTCACCGAGACCCCCTCCGGCGTGCGCGTCGACTTCCGCAGCGGACCCTCCCGCGACTTCGACCTGGTCATCGGCGCGGACGGGCTGCACTCGAACGTCCGACGCCTCGCCTTCGGCCCGGAGGAGGAGTACGTGAGCCACCTCGGCTACTACGCCGCCACCTGGCAGCTGCCGAACGACCTGGGCCTGCGGCGGGGTTCGGTCGGATACAACGCCCCGGGGCGGCTGGCCTCCGTCGGCGCCGACCACCGGGACCCGGACCGGGCGGGGGCGTTCTTCGTCTTCGCCTCGCCGCAGCTCTCGTACGACCGCCACGACCCGGAACAGCAGAAGCAGCTCGTCGACGACGCGTTCTCCGGCCTCGGCTGGGAGGTCCCCCGCCTGCTCGCCTCCCTCCACCGGGCCCCCGACCTGTACTTCGATTCGATCAGCCGGGCGGACGTGGACACCTGGTCGAAGGGGCGGGTCTGCCTCATCGGCGACGCCGCCTGCGGGGCCACCATCGGCGGCATGGGAACGGGAACGGCAGTCGTCGCCGCCTACGTACTGGCCGGGGAACTCGCCCGAGCCGGGGGCGACCACCGGACGGCCTTCACCCGGTACGAGAACAGGCTCCGCACGTACGCCAAGGGCTGCCAGTCGGGCGGCGACCGCACGGGCAAGTTCCTCGCCCCCGCCACCGCCACCCGCATACGCATCCGCAACGCCCTGCTGTCCCGCCCCCTCTTCCTGAACGGCATGCTGAGGCTGGGCGAAAAAGTCAGCACCTCGGTCGCTTTGCCCGACTAGGCCGTTTCCTTCGGATCATTCCGAATATCGCGGCCGGCTCGGGACAGCTCTGAATTCGGTTGGAAGTTCCAGGGGGTATTGTCGTCCGGTCACGGACGGCAATCGAATCGTCTGTTCAACCCGAGGGAAACGACATGACTGATCTGAAATCGCTGCGGGCCAGCCTTGCGTCAGGCGAGCACGAGTTCGCCGACACCTTGGCCTTCATCGCCGCGCATTACGAGTATCAGCCTCAGGCGTTCCGGAACGGGGAACTGGAAAATGCCGCCGGTGAGAACGAGGGTTCCTGCAAGACCCTGGGACTGGCCCTGTTGGAAGGGCTGAGCGACGAGGAAGCCCTGCTGGCATTCGGTGAGCACTATCGCAGTGTGCTCGCGACGCCGAACGGCACTGATCACGGCAACATCCGCAACCTCATGGCCCACGGACTGGCAGGGGTCAGCTTTGCGGAGCAGCCGTTGACCCGTAAGAGCTGAACGGCGAACCGGCAATCCCGGCCGCGGATGCCGGTTCGACATCCGCCGGCTCGCACGCGGGCAGCATTGCTGCACGGGCGTCTGCCCCTGCGCCCGCGACGCTCACTGGCGGCGGGCGTCGCGGACGAGCCGGGCGACTATTGCGTCGCCGCGCTCCGGATGTGCCTCCAGCCATGTGCCGAGGTGCTCCCGGACGGCCTGTTCGACGCAGGCGCACACCGCCGCGCCGCCCAGTTCGCCACGGGTGGCGCCGAGGTACTCGGGACGGTCCAGCTTTGCCGACACCACCGCCGTGAGGCCTTCGCCGATCCTGTCGGGGCCGAGATCGGGATCCGCCGCGGTCAGGAGCCGCCGGTCCCGTGCGTACGCCGTGACCGCGGCCGCCACCCCGACACGGAAGCCCGCCACGTGCGTGCCGCCGCCGGGGGTCGGCCTGCTGTTGGCGAAGCTTCGCACCCGCTCCTCGCCGGAATCGCGGGAATCGCGGGAGTCACGCCACCGCAGGGCCACCTCCACCGTCCCCGCCATGCGCGGATCCTCCCGTTCGAAGCCGATGACGTCCGCCGGAACGCCGGCGACTGCCCCCGCATCGAGGAAGGCGACGAACTCCCGTGCCCCGCCCGGGAACCGGAACCGCTCCGAGCGGGGCCCGTCCGACTCCCGTCCGTCGGTCAGCGACATGTCCAGGCCCCGGTTCAGGAAGGCCAGTTCCCTGAAGCGCTCCGCCAGCACGGCGTACGAGCACTGCGCCGCCCCGAAGACGTCGGCGTCGGGCCGGAACACGATGGTGGTCCCGCTTCCGGCCGCCGGTCCCGCGGCGGCAGGCGGGGCGAGGGCGTCGCCGCGCGCGTACTCCTGGACCCAGCGGACCCCCGCGCGCCGCACCTCGGCCGTCAGGCGGCTCGACAGGGCGTTGGTGACGCAGAGCCCGACGCCGAGAGGGCTGATTTCCGCGGCGCGGCGGTGCCCGGGCGCCACCCCGGCGGGCAGGCGCGTCAGCAGGGCTTCGAGCCCGTGAGCGTCACTGTCGCCGTCGTCGGACACGCGTATGCCGCCGTCGGGCATGAGGGTGACGTCGACGGAGCCGGCGCGGCCGGCCAGGACCTCGTTCACCGCCCGGCCGACGGCCTCGTACACCAGCTGGTGCAGGCCGCGCTCGCTGGTCGAGCCGACGTACATCCCGGGGCGCCTCCGGATGCCTTCCATCACCCCCAGCACCTTGATCTGGCTGGCGTCGTACCCGTTGTCGTTCTCGCCCACGAACTCCCCCTCCCTTGGTCTTCAGCAGCGTTCCCCAGCCTAGGCGGATCCACTGAAATCACCAGGTCAGAGCCGGTTTTCCGAAGTCGCAGACCGGCCGGTGCGCGCCTGCCCGGCCGCGGCCGACCACCCGGGTCGCCGACCGCTGCCGGAGTTCGGCCGATGGGCCGGCAAGCCCGCACACGGCCCCCTTTCCGGCCGCGCCGAGGTCCCCAATTCCGCGAATCTCAAGGCGAGTCGAGCGGTCCGGCAGCTTGGTGTCCAGGGCTGCCGGGTCAGCCGAACCAGACGACGAGTCGGACGCCGTCGTCACCGTGCAGGCCGGCGAGCGTACGCATGACGGTCCAGACGGCGCCCCATTCCTCGTCGGGCACCGCCTGCCTCCGTCGGAGCCGTTCGATGCGGAAGAGGCGGTCGCCGTCGTGCCACTCGCTGCCCTCGGGGTGGGTGCGCCCGGCCCGTTGCAGGACCCGCGGGTCCTCGATGCCGGACAGCTCGGCGAAGCGGTCGAGGCTGCTGTTCAGGCCGTACAGCTCCCAGGCGCCGTCAGCGCCCCGGCGGTACTCGTGCACGCACTCGTCCACCTCGGTCGAGGCCTCTTCCCAGTCGACCGTCTGCAGCTCCGCCCAGGTGATCCAGGACCCGCCGTACGCCCCGCCCCAGTCCTCGTAGTGGGCCCGGGCCTCGGGGGACGCATCCGGGGGCAGTCCGCGGTCAGCGGCGAGGGGCTCGAAGGAGGCGTTCCGGATACCGAACAGGCAACCGAACGCCACGTAGGACCGTCCGTTGTACAGGTGGTCCAAGTCGATTGCCGCGTGCCAGCGCCGGTCGTCCTCGTGGAGCCACGCTGGCCGGTGCAGGCGGGGTGGTCTACGTCAGCGAGACCGTCGAGGATCCCCACGTCCAGGCGCTGGACGCGGCCACCGGCACGAAGCTGTGGACCTCGACCGTCACCGGAAGCGCCCTGCGCCTCGCCGGCGGGGTCCTGTACGTCACCGGCAAGGACAAGGAATCCCTCCACGCCCTGGACACGGCCACGGGAGCCGGCACCTGAGCCCTGACGGGCACAGACACGCTCGGGGTGCACGGGAGCGTCCGCGACAACGACGACAGTCGGCTCCGGCTGCGACACCCACCGAACGCGCGTCGGAACCGTTCACCCGAACCGGGGTCTACCGTATCGGCCCACATCCGGAGAGGGTTGACTGAGCCCGTCTCCGACGCAGGGAGGAGCCGTATGTCCGCTCACGCCCACCTCGGCGACCCGGCAAGGGCAGACCTGCTTGCCGGACCGCTAGCGACCGGGACGATGCTCGGGGAGGCCGCCGCATGAGCACGACCGCAGGTCCGGCCGTACCGGATGTCGCCGCCGAACTGCGCAGGCGCGCGACGCGCGATCAGACAGTGCGTCGGCAGCTCCTCCGGACCGGCGAGCCGGGTGACCTCCTCCGAATCGACGCCGAGAACACCGCGTGGCTCACGGAGGTCATCGCCGAGCACGGCTGGCCGGGCTTCTCCCTCGTGGGCGAGCAGGGTGCTGACGACGCCTGGCTGCTCGTCCAACACGCCGACCGCGTACCCGACCTCCAGCGCGAGGCCCTGGGCCTGCTGAAGGCCGCCGTAGAAGCCGGCGACGCCCCGCCCCGACACCTCGCTTACCTCACCGACCGGGTTCTGGTCGCCTCCGGCGAACTCCAGCTCTACGGGACCCAATACACCGGCGAGGGCGAGAACCTCCGCCCCCGGCCCGTGCGGGATGCGGAGCACCTGGACGAGCGCCGGGCCGCCATGGGCCTGGAGACGGCCGCGGCGTACGATCGGCGCGTGCGCGCAACGTACGGGTCCACCGAGAAAGAGGCCACGGCATGACCTGGATCCCGCCCGAGGAGTACGTCAAGACCATCGCGAACGCCACCAGCTACGCAGGCCTGTATTTCACCGACACCGCCGGCCGCCCGATCCAACTCCGCGCCGTCCGCCCCGAGGACACCTGGCAATGGCCCGGCGGCAACATGGATCCCGGCGAGACGCCCTGGGAGTGCGCCCTGCGGGAGTGCTTCGAGGAAACGCAGCTGACCTTCGCCGGCCCGCAGAAGCTCCTCGCGGTCCGTTTCACCACCCGGGGGAACGGCTGGCCGCTCAACAAGTTCGGCGTCATCTTCGACGGCGGCCGGCTCACGGACGACCAGATCGAGGCCATCACCCTCGACCCGGACGAACACGCCGAACTCCGCGTCCACACCCTCCAGGAGTGGGAGCACATCATGAGCCCCGGCGACTTCGCCCGCCTCAAGTCCACCGATGAAGCCCGTCGTACGGGGACCGTCGCGTACCTGGAACGCTGACCGCCTCGAAGTCCCCCGAGACACCGCCCCGAGCCGCGACCGGCTACGGTGTTGATCAACAATTCCGATCGTCGCAGCGTCGAACCACAAGGGGGCTTCTCTTGGAGCAGGGCCGTGTCCTGGTCGTGGACTGTGCCCCGGGCACCACGGCCCTGACCGAGCTGGCGGACCTCGCCCGCCTCGGCCTCGAACCGACGGCCAACCTCCGGCGGGTGGCCGAACCCGAGCTCAGGTCCCGCATCGCGGCCCGCTGGCGCACCGTGGACTTCGACGGGTTCGCGGAGGAGGAGCTGGCCCGGCAGCTGGAGGACGGCGGCCTCGGCTACGAGGCCCTGAAGTGCCGGGCGGGCATCCCCCTCACCGAGGCCGTGCTCGAGCGCGCGACCTCGGACTCCCTCCGGCACCGCCTGGTACTGGCCGGCCGGGCCGCGGCGGGCTCCGACACCTTCGACGCAGCGGCCGCGCACCGTTTGGGCGTCACCCTCCTCACGACCCCCGGAGCCAACGCCGGCGCCGTCGCCGAACTGACCCTGGCCCTCATGCTCGACGCCCTGCGCGGCGTGTCCCAGCGCGCACGGGCCCTGCGGGAGGGCTCCTGGGCCGCGGCGACCGCGAACCTGCCCACGGGGAGTCTCAGCGGCGCGCGCGTGGGACTGGTCGGCTCCGGGGCCACGGCACGGCGGGTGGCTGAGCTGGTGCGCGCCTTCGGCGCCGAGGTGTGGGTGTTCGGATCGCCGCGCTTCACACCCGAACGCGCGGCCGACTGGCCCGGCCGCCGGGTGGAAGACCTGCAAGAGCTGCTCCGGGGCTGCGACGTCGTCTCCGTACACGTGCCGGCCACACCGGAGACGAACGGGCTGATCGGGGCGGAGGAACTGCGGCTGATGCGGCCGGGGTCGGTCCTGGTCAACACCGCCCGGGCGAGCGTGGTCCGCGAAGCCGACCTCGACCGCGCCCTACGGGACCCTGCGTCGGGCCCGTGGCACGCGGCGGTCGACGTCTTCGAGACGGAGGGCGCCGAGTTCGCCTCCCCTCTCGGGGACAACCCGCACTGCACCCTCTCCCCGCACTCCGCGGGCATGACCCGTTCGGCGATGCAGGAGGCCTCACGCAGACTGGTGGCCGGCTTCGCGCGCCACATCGAGGAGCACGGGCTTGCGGTCCCGGCCGCCGACCACTGGCCGGCGGGTGTCCGATGAACGTTCCGTCCAGCGCGCCCCGTCGATCCCTCGATCGGTTGCCTGTGTACGTACGGAGTCCTCGGACCCGTGGACCGAAGCACCCCCCGTGCTTCGGTCCACGGCAGGGCACTGCAATACAAGGCAGAAGCCGGTGCAGTGCAGTGCCCGGAGGAGCGACCCCCGTTCGCTGAAATGAAGTTATCTAGGTTTGGCGAACCAATCAAGTTGCCACTCGGTAAAGTTGGTACGTCCCCTGCCGACCCAGCCCAGGAGAGCTCATGCCTGTTCGTCACGTCGACGGACACCTGCTCCGCAAAGTACGCCGAGCCGCCGACCTGACCCAGGCAGAGATCGCCGAACGCCTCGGCGTCTCCGTGCCGGCCGTCGTCGGTTGGGAGAGCGGCAAGTCGGTGCCGGACGGCGAGAAGCTCCCGGCCCTCGCGCAGGCGCTCGGCATGGACCTGGACGAGCTGTTTCCCCGGCTCCTGCCCCCGGACCTCGCGGATCTGCGCTGCGATGCGGGCTACTCCCAGTACCAGACGGCGGCCCTCACCGGGACCCGCAGCGCCGGCCCGGTGGCCAACGCCGAACGGGGCAGGCGGCGCCTGGCGGAGAAGTTCGTGCCGGTGCTGGCGGACGCGTACGGGGTCGCGGTGCCGGACCTGCTGGCCGCGCAGGAGCGGTCCTTCAACCCCGACCCCCGGACGCCTCCGGCCGGCGTACCGGAGAGCCGCACCCCGCAGCAGCCCGCGCCGGACGACGCCGTACCGAAGGGCACGACCCGTCTGCCGGTCACCATCGCCGAGAAGATCACCCACCTCCTCGAGGAGACCTACACCGCCCCGCACCCCACCGACGCCGAGATCGCCCGTCTCGGCAACACGAAGGTCCGCGCCGTGGTGCTGAGCGAGGGACTCGTACGGGCCCTGCGCACCGGCGAGGTGGAAGCGGTGCCCGACGAGGTCCTCGACGCGCTCGCGGCCGCCCTGGCCGTTCCGCCGCTGTTCTTCAGGAGCAACGACGCCGAAGTGCACCGCATCATCAGCGGCATGCGCCTCGTACGCGGAGGGCTGGCCGGACTCGCGGCCCGAGGGGGCGGCGATGCGCTCCCCGCGGAGCTGCTGGACTTCATCGGCGGCGTCGTCGACGGGATGCGGCCGAAGTAGGCGTCCACCCGGCGCCTCGGCCTCCCGTCCGCACACCGCGGAGGGCGCCGCCGTGGTGCCTCCGCCCGCGACCGGCGAAGGCACCAGGGCGGCGCCCGGAATGCGCCTACAGGGCGAGCTCGACGTACGCGGCCCGCTTCTCCTCGCGCGCCACCAGCGCCTTGCGCCAGATGGCGAGCGCGAACGGCGGAATCATGTCGGGAGAGATGTCCTCGGGCAGGGAGAACCGGTACTCGCCGATCTCCGAGTCCTGCAGGGTGATGCCCTGCTGCTGCTCCGGGGTCAGCTGCGGGCCGTCGAACACGTAGAAGACGTGGGACCCCTCGGGCCGCGTGACCCAGGCGGTGACCAGCAGATCGCCGATCTCGACGTCCAGGCCGACCTCCTCGCGGAGCTCGCGGCGGACGGCCGCGGTCGGGAGCTCGCCCTCGTCGACGTGGCCGCCCGGCAGGTTCCACCGCTCCTTGTAGACGGGGTTGACGATGAGCACCCGGCCCTCTTCGTCCCTGACGATGGCGGCGGCCGATGCGGTGGCCTTCGTACGGACGGCGGATGTGGTCATGAGTGAGTTGCTCCTGTGGTGAGTTGCTCAGATCGCGGAATTGCTGCTGAGTTGCTGCCGAGTTGCTGTTCAAGGGCCTTCAGGCGGAGGCGCGGGCGTCCTCCAGCACTTCCTCCGCGACAGCGGGATCCGCTTGCGTGTATGCCTCGCAGACGCGCAGCAGCCACGGCACCTCCTCGGAGAAGAAGTCCTCTCCGGCGGGAGGGAATTCGGCCGGTACGCCCGGCTCGCGGACCGGAGCCCGCATGGCCGAGCGGGCGGCCATGATCCAGTACGCCTGCGCGACGGCCTCGGCGTCCTGGTCCGTGTGCCCCTCGCTCTCGGCGAGCTCCAGCGCGACCTGGTAGAGGTCGTGCGGGGCCTGCCGGCGCAACGCGTGGATGACGTCGCGGATCTCGGTGACGTAGCGCCCCAGGCGTACGTGGGGGGAGACGTCGTGCGAGACCAGGTCGCGCAGGGTGTCGAGGCGGTCCGCGGCGCGGCGCCCCGGGAGGGTGCGGCTGGGGGCGTGGCGCACGATGTCCGGGGCGGTGAGCGCGAGGTCCCGCCACAGGGGATGGAGCCCCGCCAGCATCCTGTACGCCCGTACGCGGTTCACCGCGGCCTGCGTCGCCGGGGCGATCACGCCCAGGCCCCAGCACAGGAAGGCGACGTAGAGCAGGCCGTCGGTGACGTCCTCCTGGAGGTGGGCGGCGTCGGCCGGGATCGGGTGGAGGGCGACGACGATGCTGTAGACGGCCCGGACCGCCGAGTACAGCGTGCCGAGCGCCATGCCGGCGGCCATCACGCGCAGGCCGGTGCGCAGTGCCAGGCGCGGCGCCCGGCGGGCCGCGCTGGCCCACTGGTACCCGCAGAGCGTGATCACGGCGCCGCTGTAGCCGTAGAAGAGCGTCATGTAGACGGCGAGACCGGGCTCGCCGGCGTGCCGGTCCACGAAGTGGGAGTCGACCGGCACCGGCCCGCGGTGCAGGACGAGGAGGAACACCGCCGCCATGCCGGCGCACGCCAGGACCGCCGCGGCCACGGCGTACCGCTGGACCGCCACCGTCACCCGCGCCTGGCGGGTGGGCGTCCCGCCGGCCGCGCCCTCGCGGTACACGGCGGCGATGTAGCGGAGCAGCACGCACATCCCGGCGATGGTCAGGCAGTGCTTGAGCAGCGTGGCCAGGTCGTCCACGCCGAGGCCGTCGACGAGGCTCCTGCCCAGGCTGCTGCGCATCAGCCAGGCGCAGGCGAGCGCGGCGAAGGCACCCCACAGCGAGCGCTCGCGCACCCGCCCCCGTATCGCGGCGGGCAGTCTCCACACGACTTGGACGAGGAGCAGGAGAACGACGCCGTACGTCAGCATGTCAGTCAAGACGGCTCCTGGGCGGGCGGGAGAAGGGATGGGAAAGGGTGTCGTCGAGACCCTGCAGGGTGCCGTCCTCGACGGGGGCGGAGGCGAACGCCTCCTGGTGCAGCAGATCGGCGATCATCTCGGCACGCAGTTCGACGTGGGTGTCGAAGCGGTGCCTGGCCATGAACGGGCCCGCGCCGGCCAGGCGGCCGAGGAGCTCGGGGGAGAAGCCCGGCAGCAGCGTCGCCGTCTGCCCGGTGTATGTCTCCGGGTCGTCGCACCACAGGTGGGCCAGCTCGTGGAAGAGGACGCGCTGGCGGTGGTAGCCGGAAATGCTCTCCGGGATGAAGACCAAGTCCACGGGGACCTCTTCGTGCCGGATCCAGAGCCCGCAGACGTCGCTCTGGCCGAGCAGCCGGTCCGGAACCGCCACCAGCTCGATCCGCCGGCCGCGTTCCGCCTCGATGCCCGCGATGAGGGCGGGCATGCTGAAGGGTCGGGGCAGCGGCATCTCCCGCAGCGCCCGCCGCGCCTCCTTGCGTACGACACGACGCGCAACCGACCCCTCGGACCGCCTGCCCATGCGAGCGAGCCGGCCCAGAAACGTTCCTTCCGGCACCGCCCCTCACCCTCCCCGGACAAGACCACACCGAAGTTCGAAATCCTAAGCCAGTGGGACCGCCCCCTGCCCCGGCAGGGCCCCACACCGGAGCTGCCTAGAATGCGGACCGGGCGGGGCCGTAGCGCAGAGGTCGACGCGCGCGGTCTCCAAAATCGCGAGGACGCCGGTTCAACTCCGGCCGGCCCCGCCTCCGCGCGCTCCGGCTCCCGCGTCCGATGTGACATCCCCACCGCCGCGTCGCCGCCCGTCCGACCGGCCGTCAGGTGTGGAGGGGGAAGAGGTAGAGGCCGCCGAGCCCCGCCGCAGCCAGGTCCGTGCCCTCGGGGCTCCGGGCGCAGGAGCGCAGAGGTACGGCGCCGCGGTGTCCGGCGAGGTCCGGTCCGGCGGTCCACGTGGCGGTGGACCAGATCCGTACGGTGCCGTCCGCGTCGCCGGTGGCGAGCCGTGACCCGTCGGGGGTGACCGCGACCGCGCGGAGCCCCGTGCCGTTCCCGGTCAGGGTACGGCGCTGCCACGCCCCGAGCCCCGGAGGACGACGTCGTGCAGGATGGCCCGGCCGCCGTCCTCGGGGCTCAGCGACACGAGGGAGAGGCGGTCCAGTACGCCGCACAGCGCGCGGGCCCCGGACTCGGAGAGGCCGCCCGAGGCCGCCCACAGCCTGGCGACGAGCGGGACGGGGATCGACTCGTCCTCGACGAACACGCCGAGTTCGGCCAGCCGCGGGGCGCCGCCCGCGGGCAGCAGGCTGGTGGCGGCCTCCACGGCGGCCCGTACGGCCCGGGCCCGGCGCCCCGGACCGTCGAGGACGTCGACGGGCCCCCTCCCCTCCCCCGCGGCCGGCCCGTGCACCCGCAGGCGGTCCAGGGCCTCACGGGCGACGGCGGCCGGATCGGCCCCGGTGGCGACCTGACCGGCGATCAGCCGGTTGGTCAGGAGATCCGGGTGGTCACCAGCCGTACGCAGCGTCCGCCGCCCTGAAGGAAGGGCGCGAGCTGCTTCTCCTCCCACACGTCGTCCAGGACGAGCAGGGTGCGCGGCCGCTGGTCGAGGAGTCGGCCCAGGTGCGCGCCGGCCAGGTGCGGGTCGTCGAAGGTCCTGGTGTCCGCGGTGATGTACCGGGTCACCTGGGCCACCTTCGCGGCCACGGCGGACCGTCCGCGCAGGTCCCGCCCGAGGGTGACCACGTAGATCCGCCCGCGGAAGCGCCGGCGGACCGGGGGTGGGCGCACACCGCCTTGGCCAGGGTGGTCTTGCCGAAGCCGCCCGCGCCCTCCAGCGAGGTGGTGATCGCCACGGCTCCCCGGCGCGACCGCCCGGTCCCCTTCCGTACGGTCGACCACCCATGACGGGACCGGCTCGACGGGCGGTGGCGGCGGGTCCGCGGCCCCCGCCGAGGGGCGTTCCTGCCGCCGGGCCGCCACCGACGCGGCCAGGACGGCCACGGCCCCGAGACCGCCGACCCACCACCACGGCTGCTGCCGGATCCGGTCCGGGACTCCGGGCCAACGGTCGTGCGCCGTCGCGGCGTTGGCGGCCGGCGAGGCGAGTACGGCGACCACGGCGATGACGCCGGCGAGCGACACGCCCTTGAACACGGCACGACGCATGCGCCACCCCCGCCCGACGATGGCGGGGGCGGCGGGAGCCCGCAGGGGATCCGCCGCCCGATCGTGACCAAGGGATCCCCCAACCGGCCCTATTCGGCCGGAGAGTTGGACTACCTTGCTGCCGTGGAGCAGCTGATCACCGAAGACCCGCGCCGCATCGGCCCGTACCGCCTGATCGCCCGGCTGGGTGCGGGCGGCATGGGACTGGTGTACCTGGGGCGTTCCGAGGCCGGGCGTACCGTGGCCGTGAAGGTCGTACAGGCCGACCACGCCGGGAATCCGGAGTTCCGCCGGCGTTTCGCCCGGGAAGTGGCGGCCGCGCGGCGGGTGGGCGGGAGTTGGACGGCGGCCGTGCTCGACGCCGATCCCGAGGCCGCCGTGCCGTGGGTGGCGACCCAGTACATTCCGGGTCCGGACCTGCACGGCGTGGTCGCCGAGGACTTCGGCCCGCTGCCCGAGTACTCGGTCCGTACCCTCGCCAACCGGCTCGCCCTCGCCCTGGAGGCCGTGCACGGGGCCGGCCTGATCCACCGCGACCTCAAGCCGTCCAACGTCCTCGTGACGGTCGACGGGCCCCGCGTCATCGATTTCGGCATCGCCCGCGCGATGGACAGCCTCGCCGGGGACAGCCTGCACACCCGCACCGGCATGCTGATCGGCTCCCCCGGCTTCATGTCGCCGGAACAGGTCAGGGGCCTGCCGCTCACGCCTGCCAGCGACGTCTTCTGCCTGGGCGCGGTCCTCGTGTACGCGTCCACCGGGCGCCTGCTGTTCGGCGCCCCGGACACCGGGCTGAACGCCCACCTCTTCCGGGTCGCGGAGGAGGAGGCGGACCTGACCGGGGTGCCGGATGCGCTCGTCGACCTCGTCGGCGCCTGCCTGCACAAGGACCCGGACTCGCGACCGACGCCGCGGGAGGTGGCCGAGCGGACGGCCGGGGACGAGGCCGAGGAGTGGCTGCCGGGAAGCGTGCTGGCCCAACTGGGGCGGCATGCCGCCCGATTGCTGGACTACGTGCCGGCGGGAGGTGGGGATGCCGGGGACGCGGGGTCCGGCAGTTCCTCCGGGCCCGCGTTGCCGTTGCCGTCATCGTCAGCGTTGCCGTTGCCGTTGCCGTTGCCGTTGCCGTCCCAGGCTGTGCCTCCGCCGCCCGCGTACGCCCAGACCGCACCGGCGCACTCCGGCCCGGGGCAGGGGTTCGGGCCGCCGCCGCGCGCCTGGTCCGAGCCCGTCGCCGGCTCCGTGTCCGCCTCCGCTGCGTACGGGGAACCGCATCCCAGGCGTTGGAAGGGGCTCGCAGCCGTTGCCCTGGCCCAGTTGACGGTGCTGATGGGCACGGCGAACTTCAGCTGGGCGGCTCCTTCGGTCCAGGCCGACCTGGGGCTGTCCACCGGCCTCCTGGGCCCGCTGTTCACCGTCCATGTGCTCGCCTTCGGGGCCGCGCTTCTGCTCGGCGGGCACCTGGCGGACCTGCTCGGACGCAAGCGCACCCTCGCCATCGGCCTGGTCGGGTACGCGCTCGCGTCCGTGCTCGGCGGCGTCGCCACCGTTCCCGGCGTGCTGATCGGAGCGCGTGCTCTGCAGGGCGTCTTCGGCGCACTGCTGACCACGGCCGCGCTGTCGCTCGTGGCCTCCGGCTTCACCGGCCCGAAGGAGCGCAGCAAGGCCTTCGGGGTGTACGCGGCGATCGCCGGCGGGGGTTCGGCCGTCGGCCTGTTCGCGGGCGGCTGGGTCGTGGAGGCGGCGAGCTGGCGGGTGTCCCTGTTCGCCGGTGCCCTGCTCGCCGTGATCGCCCTGATCGGCGCGGTGGTCGCGCTGCCGCACGACCGTCCGGGTGACTCGTCCTCCGGCGCCCGCGGCGGCGTCCGGCCCGACGTCCCCGGCCTGCTGCTCGGGGTCGTCGGGCTCGCTGCCCTCCTGTACGGCCTGGACAGGCTCTCCGAGGGCGGCTGGAGCGTGCTCGGGTACATCCTGCTGCCGGCACCGGGCGTCCTGCTGCTCGCGGGCTTCCTGTGGTGGCAGACCCGGTCCTCCCGCCCCCTCCTCCCGCCGTCCGTCTTCGCGGACCGCAACCGCCTGGGCTGCCTGCTCGCGGTGCTGCTGTTCGGCATGGGGCTGCTGGTCCCGTTCACCGTCCTGCCCTTCTACGTGCAGGTCGTCCTCGGCCATGCGCCGGCCATGACGGGAACGCTGTTCCTGCCGCTGGTCGCGGCGGTCGTGATCGGCTCCACCCAGATCTCCGCCCGACTCCTGCCGCGGGTCGCGCCCCGGGTCCTGATCGTGACGGGCCTGGTGGTGACGGCCGCGGGGCTGGTGCTCCTGAGCGACCTCGAGTCCGGCGCCGGGACGTACGTGACCCTCGTCCTGCCCGGCATGCTGCTCACCGGTCTGGGCGCCGGCCTGGCCTTCACCCCGCTCTTCGCCCTCGCGACGTCCGCCCCCGACCCGCGGCGGTCCGGCGGCGCCGCGGCCGGCGTCACCGCGGTCCAGCACATCGGCGGAGCCCTCGGGGCGGCGCTGGTCGGCACCCTCGTCGCGGACCGGATGCAGCACGAGGGCCTGCCGCCGGCCGCTTCGATGAGCTTGGGGCTGCTGAAGGCGTACGACGACACGCTCTGGTGGGGCGCCGGCAGCATGCTGCTCGCCGCCGTGGTCGTCTGGCTGCTGGTGACGGGCCGATCCCGCGAGGACACCGTGCCGCCCGCGCCGGCAGCGGGTTGACGGTCTCAGCGCGGCCTGCGCCCTGCGCGTGACGAGCTCCGGGCGGAGGGCGGGCGTCCCTCCGGGACGTCACCGGCGGGCGAGGGCCCGGTCGAGGCGGCGTTCCAACTCCGCCCGGCAGTCCGGCCACTCCTCGGCCGTCACGGAGAAGATCGCCGAGTCGCGGAGCCGGCCGTCCTCGCCCGGCGCCCACGACCGCGCCCAGTTGCGGAGCACCCCCTCGAAGCGTGCCCCGAGGCGTTCTATGGCGGCCCGGGAGCGTTCGTTGCGGGCGTCCGTCTTCAGGTCGAGGCGCGCCACGCCCCAGTTCTCGAACGCGTTCCGGAACAGGAGGTACTTGGCCTCGGTGTTCACGCCGGTGCCCTGGGCCGAGGCGGCGAGCCAGGTGTAGCCGACCTCGACGGCGCACAGCCCGTCCTCCCCGGTGGGCCAGGGCCGCGCATCCAGGTAGCCCGTGGCCCCGACCACCCGCCCCGTGGCCCGGTCGACCTGGGCGTACGGGGCCACCGTGCCGGCGGCTGCGCGGGCGAGCTGGCCGTCGATGTACTCCTCGATCTCGGCCGCCCGCGGAACCCAGGTGTAGCCGTAGGAGCTGCGCTCCTCCTCCGCGGCCGCGGCCAGCCCGGCCGCGTGACGGTGGTCCAGCGGCTCCAGACGTACCAGCGTCCCTTCCAGCAGCGGTCCCTCGAGCGCGAAGCCCATGCGTTCCTTCCCCGATCAGTAGTACGAACTCCGGTGCGTGCACAGCCTGCCATGGCCGGGGAATGCAGCTCCTGCTGCCCCGTTCAGGTGAATGCAGGGCTCAAAGGAGCAGGCGGGGGTATGGCTGCGATCGAAGTTCATGCACACCCCAACGAACCGATCGGCCCCGGCCACTCCTGGAGAGTCCATGTCCCTTTCGCGCCGTATGACCAAGCGCCTCGCCACCGCAGCCGCAGCCGCAGCCGCAGCGGTCGTACTCTCGGCCACCGCGGCCGGCCTGGCGGCTCCCGCGAGCGCCGCAGGTGCTGCAGCCACTGCTCCGAGTGCCGTGCAGTCGGTCCGTGCGCCCGGCTTCTTCGCCGGCGGTGTCTGGTACATCTACCAGAGCAACGCCACCGTCAAGGTGGACCTCACCCAGGACGCGGCCGGACACCTCTACGGCACCGTCACCTCCGGAAACACGGTCGGTACCCTGCGGGACGGCGCCGTGGACGGCCAGAACATCTACTTCACCATCGGCTGGTCGCACGGACCCGTGGGGCGGTACACCGGGGTGCGCGGACCGGACGGACGCCTCTCCGGCACCACCTTCGACCTGACCAACCCGTCCAGCCAGGCGACTTGGTTCACCGAGCGCTCGTTCTGACGGACCGCCGGGCTGCTCAGGCGGGCGGCTGCTCGACCACGCTCGTGCCGCTGCCCTCCTGGGACTCCCAGGTCCACGTCTCCTCCAGGCGGAGGCGGCCGTCGGGCAGCTCGCTGACGAGCGAGGTGCAGTGCCCGGATGCGGTGCTGCCGTCGAGGCGGAGCTGGACGTAGCGGAAGTCGAGGGCGTCGCCCGCGCGGGTGCCGACGAGGTACCCCCGGGCCACGTCCCCGCCGGCGTACTCGGCCCAGATCCGGTCGTCCTGCTCGTGGTACTCGAACCGGGTCTGCCGGCCGACCTGCCCCGGCGCCTGGTCGGCAACCGGTACGAAGACGAGACCATCGAGCGAGCGCGCCATAGGTACTCCTGAAGAGGAACGTATCCGGGCCATGGGCCCCATGCCTGAGCCGGGTGCCACAGCCGACACCCCACCCCGGCTGCACGCCACCCCGAACCCACCCTAGAGCCCGTACCGTCGCCCCCTCACGGCACCCCACCCCAGCCAGCCAGCCCCCGCCAAGCGGACGGCGACCTCCTGACGCAGCCCCCTCCCCTACGCTCCGTTTCGCCCCGGCCCGGACGTCCACACCGTCGAGGAGGCGGTACGGGTCCTGCGGCCGCGCGGCGCGGCTGCCGGTCGGCGTCGGCGGTCGTCTCGGCGTCCCTCACCGGGGCGGCCCGTACGGCACGTGGGCAGCGGTCCGGGAGTAGGGTGCACCGGTGACGGTCAGCGCATGCCGAGCCTACGTCGCCGGACTGCCGGCGGCGCTGATGGCGACCGCCTTGTGGGGCTTCACGTTCCTCGGGCCGGCGGCCGTCGCCCCGGTCAACGTCTACTACCTCGTCGTGGGCCGGTACGGCGTCTTCGGGCTGATGTCGCTGGCCGTGCTGATCACGCACCACCGCGTCGGCCTGCGCGGCCTCGGGCCGCGCCGGCTGCTGACGGCCCTGCACCTGGGCGTCGTCGGCTACATCGGCTTCTACCTGCTGCTCGCGATGTCCGCCGAACTCGGCGGCGGTGTCCTCGCGTCGACCATGACCGGGCTGATCCCGCTCATGGTCACCGTCGTCTCGAACCTGCTCGAGAAGGTGCTCGCCTGGCGCCGACTCGTCCTCCCGATCGCCGCGATCTCCCTCGGACTCCTGCTGGTCAACAGCGGTGCGCCGGCGGACAGCTCCGCCGGTGGCCGCGACCCGGCGTTCGGGGCCGTGCTCGGGTTCCTCGCCTCCGCCGCCTGGTCCTACTTCGTCATCGTCAACCGCAGGACGCTGGAGCGCGCCCGGCCGGCCGTGGACGGCACCACCTGGACCGCTTGCATCGGCATCGGCGCCTGCCTCGGCTCGCTGTTGCTGCTGCCTCTCGCACTGACCGGCGGCGGGCGGTCGCCGTTCGCGGACGCCGGCACGCTGTGGCCGTACCTGGCGTGGTGCGTGGCGCTCGCCGCCCTCGGCTCGTGGTGTGCGACCTGGTTCTGGAACCTCGCCTCCGAGCGGCTGCCGGCCACGGTGATGGGGCCGGTCATCGGCATGGAGGCGGTGTTCGGCGCCGCCTTCAACCTGCTGTGGGAGGGCCGGACCCCGGCCTTCCACGAGCTGTGGGGCGGGCTGCTGGTGGTGGCGGGCGTCCTGCTGGCTTCGTACCTGTTCAACCGCGCGGGTCTCACCCGTACCGCCGAGCCGCAACAGGCCGACCTCGTCATAAAGGCTCCTGCCCCGGCGTCTCCCGAACCGAGGTGCAGCGCCACCACCGACCCACCGGAAAAACCTTTCCGCTGACGTGGCTGTCGATCTAGGCTCTGGCCCATGTCACAACCCGTACGCCTCCACATCCTGATCACCACCCTCCCCGGTCACGGCCAGAAGCAGATCGATGCCTTCGAGCGGCTCGCGCCGCTCGTGCGCGCCGAGGAGGGATGCCTGCAGTACGACCTGCACCGAGTGAGCGGTGATCCCGACCGCTTCGTGCTCATCGAGCAGTGGTCGTCGCGGGCGGCGCTCGCCGCCCACGACGTCACTGCGCACATGGTCGAAGCCGATGCCGTCAGTCCGACGTTCCGCGCGGGACCCGCAGAGGTGATCGAGCTGGCGGCCGACCCCGTGGCCTGACCGGCCTCGGCGCCGGGAAGCCCCTGCCGAGTCCCTGGGCGGCCGCCTCAGGGGCCGTCTACCGCTTGAGGTACGCCAGGACCGCCAGCACGCGCCGGTTGTCGTCCGCGGACGGTTCGATCCGGAGCTTGGCGAAGATGGCGGCGGTGTGTTTGGCGACTGCGCTCTCGCTGATGTGCAGGGTCTGGCCGACCGCGGCGTTGGACCGCCCCTCCGCCATCAGCCGCAGCACGTCCAGCTCGCGCGGCGTCAGGGCCGCGGTGGTGCCGCGGGCGTCGCTGCGGGCCAGGAGCCTGGCGATGACCTGGGGGTCCATGACCGTGCCGCCCGCGGCGACGGTGCGGACCGCGTCGACGAACTGCGCGGTATGCGTGACCCGGTCCTTGAGGAGGTAGCCGATGGCGCCCCGGCCGCCGGCCAGCAACTCGTGCGCGTAGAGCTGGTCGACGTACTGGGACAGTACGAGGACGGGCAGCGACGGCCGGTCCCTGCGGGCCTCCAGGGCCGCGCGCAGGCCCTCGTCCGTGAACGTCGGCGGCAGCCGGATGTCGACGACGGCGACGTCCGGGGCGTCCTCGCGCAGGGCCCGCAGCAGCGACGGGCCGTTGTCGACCGCCGCGACCACCTGGAACCCGTGGTCCTCCAGGGTGCGCGTCAGCCCGTCGCGCAGGAGGAAGAGGTCTTCGGCGAGGACGACGCGCACGGTATCTCCAGGGTCGCGGTGGTCGGCCCGCCGGGCGGGCTGTGCAGGAAGAGGGTTCCGTCGAAGGTACCCAACCGGCGCCGGACGCCGCGCAGTCCGCTGCCGCGGGAGGCGTCGGCCCCGCCGTGGCCGTCGTCGGTGACGGTGGCGCGCAGGGTGCCGTCCGCGTGCGCCAGGCGGATGCGGACCTCGCGGGCGCCGGAGTGCTTGGCGGCGTTGGCGAGCAGTTCCGCGACGGCGAAGTAGCCCGCGGATTCCACCGGGGCGGGCAGGCGGTGGGGCAGCGCGGCCTCGACGTGCACGTCGAGGTGGCTGTCCAGGGCCAACGACCGCACGGCGTCGCCGAGTCCGCGGTCGGCCAGGATCGGGGGCAGGACCCCGTGCACCAGGTCGCGCAGGTCCTGCAGGGCCCGCTGCGCGGTGGCGCGCACCTCCTCCAGCCGCGCCCGCGCCGCCCGCGGGTCGGAGTCGAGGAGCCGGGTCGCCTCGTCCAGGGTCATCCCGAGGGCCACCAGCCGCGCCTGCGCCCCGTCGTGCAGGTCCCGCTCGATGCGCCGCAGTTCGGCGGCCTGTACGTCGAGGGCGTCGGCCCGTGTCTCGGCCAAGTGCTCGATGCGGCGTACGAGTTCGGCCGTGTACGGCGCCGCGAGGAGGCGGCGGCTCCAGCGGGCGTGCAGCCGCAGCACCACGGGCGCGAGGCGCAGTCCGGCCGCCACGAAGCAGAGGCCGAGGAGGAGTGCGGCGAGCATGCTGGCGCGGGAGTCGACCGGGATGAAGGCGTACCAGTTGCCGTCGCCGACGAGCCGCCAGACGAACGGCTGCACCGCCGCGCCGAAGACCCCGTACTCGACGAGGGCCAGCGGCACCGCCACCAGCAGGCCGCCGATCCAGGGCTCCGCCCACGCCCAGCGCAGGTCGCGCCAGAAACCCTCGTCGCCGAGGACGGCGGTGGCGCGCCTGCGCCGGCTCGCCGTGGCGTCGAGGGCGTGCGGGTCGAGCGGTTCGGGCGGGGTGATGTGCGTGCCCGTCCAGCGCTCGGCCCAGGTGCGGTAGCGGTCGGACAGGCGGCGCAAGGCCGTTGCGGCGGCCGGCAGCAGGGGCAGGCCGGCCCCTACGGGCAGCAGGAGCAGCACGCCCACGATGAGCGCGCCGGCGGCGGAGACCGCGAAGGCAGCCAGCGAGAGCACCTGGCAGCGCCCGACGTCGGCCAGGGCTCGCCTGATCCAGAGCAGCCCGGCCACGGTCCGGGGCTGCCCGGCCCCGGTGTCGGGCAGCCCTACCCTGAGCCCCGCCAGCCCGCTCCTGAAGCCCGGTCGCCCGCCCCGCCGTGCCATGCCCACCCGTCGTTCCGCCACGTCAGCGCGCCCCGTGCGCCGCCACCGACGTGATCCTAACGGCGGCCCGGATCCACGGGATCGTCACGGCCAGGCAGGCACCGGCGAACAGCACCATGGGGAGAACGGCCCCGGACTCCTCGTCCATGAACAGCAGCATCCCGAGGTTGACCAGGGTGTGGAAGCCGCCCGCGAGCAGCAGCCGGTTCGTCCGTACGCGCTCCAGGGCGAGACCGAGGACGACGGACATGGCGACCGTGGCCGCCAGGAACGCGGCCGCGTACGCCGGGGCCCGGACGAAGACCTGCACGTGCCACAGCCCCCAGGCCACGCCCACCAGCGCGGACGCGGTGAGCGGCCCGAAGCGGGTGCGCAGCAGGGGCTGCAGCAGGCACCGCCAGCCGATCTCCTCGCCGCAGGCGCCGACGAGTTGCGCCACGACGACCAGGGCGAACGGGTGCTCCAGGCTCCGTGGATCGGTCACGGGCACGGAGCCCGCCACCATCGCGTACGCGCCCGCGCCCATCGCGGTGATCAGTACGGCGGTGAGCAGGAGCAGCGGCCCCCGGCCGGTGCCGGCCCGGTCCCCCGCCGCAGCCGCGCCCGTACCCGTACCCGGCAGGGCTCCCGCGAGCCGGTGCCGGATCCGGCCGGGCCACAGGACGGCCACCGCCGCGACGGCCGCGGCGGGCCCGAACTGGGTCAACTGCACCACCGCCGCCGGGATCCCCGTCGCGGGCTGCACGGCGCCGCACGCCCCCGCCGCCACGAACGCGACGGCCAGGAACACCCCCGCCTCCGCCTTCCACGCCCGCGAGTCCCCCGCGGCCGCCTCGGGCACGCCCCGCCGCTCCCGCACGTCCTGTTCCTTCAGCTCCGGCATTCCGCCCGGCCCCCTGCCCGTCGATCGGTCCCGGCGCGTCCCTCGCGCCGCACCCCCGACTCTGCCGTCCGGCGCCCGCGCCGCCCCTGCACGTAGGTGCCCGACGGGGTGTACCCAGATACACCCCGGCCCGGCCGGCACGCCCGCCCGGGCCGCACCCCTGCAGCTGCGCCTACTCCTACGCCTCCCCGACCACCTCGGCCCGGTAGCCGAGGAGCAGTCTGTCGAAGACCTGCGGAACGGGCCCGTACCGCACGGCAAAGCCGCCGCCCAGCGAGAGCACCGAGCCGTTCTCGTCGATCGCCAGGAAGCCCAGGCCGTCCGCGCACTCCCCGATCGGAAACAGGGACAGTCCCAGTTCCCCGCCCCACTCCAGGAAGACCTCCTCCTCTCCCTCGCAGACCGACGGATCCAGCCGGAACGCGGTCCGGGCGCACTCCGCGCCGGGCCCGGAGAACACGAACCGTGTCCCGCCGAACTCCGCGAGGAAGGCCCGAGCCGCCGCGTGGGCGGTCAAACCGCGGGCCTCCAACGGCGCGGTCCAGGGCCTCACGTCCACGACTCGCCCGGGCGTCCAGCCGGCGGCCCGCAGCTCTTCCTCCACCACTGCGCAATGCCCGTCGGCAGCAGGTGAGTCCTGTGGGTCCGGTGTCATCGGCCAGTACGAGGTCCGCCCGCTGATCCGCTGCCGGCGGTGTCAGCCCTGCTCAGCCGCCAGATGCGGAGCTCGCCGGAGTCGGCCGGGCGGCGCGGCTGTTCGGTGAAGCCGAGGCGGGCCGGGACGGCGCCGCTGGCCCGGTTGGCCGGGTCGTGGGCGATCTCGACGTGGTCGACGCCGGGCAGGCGGAAGGCTTCGTCGACCAGGGCGCGGGCGGCTCGGGTCACCACCCCGCGGCCCGTGGCGGCGGGGTGCAGCCAGTAGCCGATCTCGATGCAGTCCGACGGGGTGTCCTCGTGCCGGACCAGCCCGCAGGAGCCGACGATCGCCCCGTCCAGCACGATCGCGTAGCTGTACGCCTCGCCGCTCGCCCAGCGTTCGGCGCGGTCGGCCAGGAAATCACGGGTCGTGTCGGGGCTGTGCTCGGCGGCCCAGGGCATCCAGGGGCGCAGGTGCTCCAGTGACTCCTGGACGACCCGCTGGAACTCCGGCAGGTCCCTCTCGGCGTCGAAGGTGCGCAGCGTCAGGTCGTCCAGGTCTATCACCGGCTGGGGAAGGTTCATGCAGGGAGGATCGTATGCGGCCGCCGCCGCGGGCAAACAGGATTCCGCGCACCCGGCAGCGGCCGCAGGACGTCGTGGCCGCCGGTCAGGAGATGCCGTACCACTGGCTGGCCCAGCCGGTGTTGATGGTGCTCGTGGACTGTTCGGCGAGGTTCACGGTGGCCGGCAGGGAGGTCTGGCCGGTCAGGACGGTGCTGTAGCGGAGGTTCGGCGGGGCCAGGCCGGCGTTGACCGAGATGCCGGCGCCCGTGGCCTTGAGGGTGAGGGCGTTGGTGGCCCAGTTGCCGTTGAGGAGGAGGGCGATGAAGTAGGTGCCGGGGGCGGCGGTGAACGGCTTGGCGAGCGGCAGCGGCTTGGCGACGGCGTCGGTCATCAGCTGCGGCGAGATGTCCGCGGTGGACGCGCGCAGGGTGCCGCCGGCGTCGTACACGCCGAGGTAGCAGTCGGAGAGCTGGGCGTTCGGGTCGAGGCCGGCGAGCCCGAGCCAGATGTTGGACCAGGTGATCTGCTCGCGCAGCACGATCCGCACCAGGGTGACGCGTCCGCCGACTCCGGCCGCGGACTGGGCGGTGACGTGGCCCGCGTCGTTGGGGTCGCCGGTCCAGGCCAGGAGGTTCTGGTCCTGCGGGCGGGGGCCCTCGTACGCGGAGCCGCCTGCCGGTACGGGTGCGGGGGCGGCGGCCGTGCTGCCCGCGGCCGGTCGCCGGCCGTCGCCGGACGCGGTGCAGCCGGTCAGGAGGAGCAGGGCCGTGAGCGCGGCGGTGAGGCCGGTGGAGAGGGTGGTGGTACGGGTGCGCATGGTCCCCCCATGACGTGCGGATGTGCGAGGAGGCCATGGTCACACGCCCGCGGCCGCTACCCGGCGCGGGGCCGGGGCGGGCGGGGGCCGGGCGGGCGGGGGCCGGGCAGGCGGCGGATGCCGGGCCCGAAATCAACGCGAAGGCCCCGGCCTCCACAGGGAGGCCGGGGCCTTGATCCAGCCCACGGCAGGGCAATCACCTGAAACCCCCCACAGCAAGTTTGGTTCCAATCCTTGTACCACCAACACCCCGCACGCAACCTCTTG